>CACZRQ010000020.1 GCA_902783615.1 uncultured Bacteroidales bacterium
GCCTTTGTAACGGATGCGTTTGTATTTTCCGCAATAGCATTCATAATCCTTGGTAGGACCAAATATACGCTCGCAGAACAAACCATCACGTTCTGGCTTGTATGTACGGTAGTTGATGGTTTCAGGTTTCAGCACCTCACCGAATGAATTCTCCAAGATTTCCTCAGGAGAAGCTAATCCAATCGTAATCTTCGAGAAACTATTTTTTACCTTATTTTCTTTTCTAAAAGCCATACTTTATAGATGAATATTGATCGTTGACTACTTTATTTACTCAAGATGGAGACTCAGACCCAAGCCCTTCAACTCGTGCATCAGCACATTGAATGACTCTGGGATACCAGGAGTTGGCATTGGCTCGCCCTTCACGATAGCTTCGTAAGCCTTCGAGCGACCCACCACATCATCAGACTTGATGGTCAAGATCTCCTGAAGGATATGTGCAGCGCCGAATGCCTCGAGCGCCCAAACCTCCATTTCACCAAAACGCTGGCCACCGAACTGTGCCTTACCACCCAGAGGCTGCTGGGTAATGAGTGAGTACGGGCCAATAGAGCGGGCATGCATCTTATCGTCAACCATGTGGCCTAACTTCAGCATGTAGGTCACACCTACCGTTGCCTTCTGCTCGAACGGCTCACCTGTTTCACCATCATAGAGAGTGGTAGAACCGTAGCGAGGCAGACCTGCCTTGTCAGTCCATTCATTGAGATCGTCGATGGAAGCACCGTCGAATATAGGAGTAGCGAACTTAACGCCTAACTTCCTGCCGGCACGACCTAAAACGGCTTCAAGTATCTGACCGATGTTCATTCGTGAAGGCACACCCAGCGGGTTCAAGCAGATATCCACAGGCGTTCCATCCTCGAGGAACGGCATGTCTTCCTGACGTACCACGCGAGAGACGATACCCTTATTACCGTGGCGTCCTGACATCTTATCGCCAACACCGATCTTACGCTTCTTAGCGATATAGACCTTCGCAAGTTTGATGATGCCTGAAGGCAGTTCGTCACCAATGGTGATGTTGAACTTTTCACGACGCAACACTGCGTCAGCCTCCTTATATTTCTTGATAAAGTTCATGACCAAAGTACGAATCATGCCGTTAACATGTTCGTCTTTCGTCCAACCACTGAGCTGTACAACGTTGAAATCCATGTCGGCAAATACGCTGGCTGTAAACTTAGCGCCCTTAGCCACTACCTCTGCGTCCATAAAGTCTTTCACACCTTCAGAGGTAAGGTCAGCAGTCAGTACAAGCAGTTTGTCAATCAGAATCTTGCGCAGTTCACCCACATGCTCATCAAATTTCTTGTCAATCTTCTCAAGCTGAGCCTTGTCAGACTGTTTAGCTGAACGGTCTTTGATTGCACGAGAATACAGATGGGTTTTGATTACCACGCCCTTCAACGATGGGTTTGCCTTCAGGGAAGCATCCTTCACATCGCCAGCCTTGTCACCAAAAATGGCACGCAGCAGTTTCTCCTCTGGTGATGGATCAGATTCACCCTTAGGAGTAATCTTACCTATCAATATATCACCTGGCTCAACATGTGCACCAATGCGGATAATACCTCTCTCATCCAAGTCTTTTGTAGCCTCTTCGCTGACATTAGGAATATCTGAGGTAAGTTCCTCCATGCCTCGTTTGGTCTCACGAACCTCCAGTGCATATTCATCCACATGGACAGAGGTCATGATATCCCAGCGCACAATGCGCTCATTCAGCACGATAGCATCCTCGTAGTTGTAACCCTTCCAAGGGATATATGCCACGAGCAAGTTCTTACCCAATGCCAATTCACCATCGGCTGTTGAATAACCTTCGGTCAGGATTTGACCCTTCTTCACACGGTCGCCCTTTTCGCAAACAGGACGCAGGTCGATGGTCATTCCTTGATTGGTGCGATGCCATTTTGGAATCTCGTATTCCACTACAGCTGGGTCGAAGCTTACAAACTCTTCATCCTCAGTGCGGTCATAACGGATACGAATGGTTGTGGAATCAACATATTCTACAACGCCATCACCTTCAGCCTCAATCTGTGTGCGAGAGTCGCGCGCCAGCTGACGTTCGATGCCAGTACCTACGATTGGGGATTCTGTGCGCAGCAATGGTACTGCCTGGCGCATCATGTTAGAACCCATCAATGCACGGTTAGCATCATCGTGCTCCAAGAACGGAATCAAGGCAGCTGCAATAGATGCAATCTGCTGAGGAGACACGTCCATATAATCAACCTGATCTGGAGATACCACTGGGAAGTCGGCATCCTGACGGGCATGAATTCTGTCGCCAGTGAAGTTACCCTCGTCATCCAACGGAGCATTGCCCTGTGCAATGATCTTTTCTGCCTCTTCCTCAGCTGTCAAGTACAGCAGGTGGGCAGGATCGAGGTCAACCTTACCATTATCAACCTTGCGATAAGGAGTTTCAATAAAGCCAAGGTCGTTGATCTTCGCAAACACACAGAGTGAAGAAATCAAACCGATGTTCGGGCCTTCAGGTGTTTCGATAGGACACAAACGACCATAATGGGTATAATGCACGTCGCGCACCTCGAAACCAGCGCGATCTCGTGAAAGACCACCAGGGCCAAGAGCAGACATACGACGCTTGTGTGTAATCTCAGCCAAAGGATTGGTCTGGTCCATGAACTGTGAGAGGGCATTGGTGCCAAAGAACGAATTGATCACTGAAGAGATAGTCTTCGCATTGATCAGATCAGTTGGAGTGAACACCTCATTATCGCGCACGTTCATACGTTCACGGATGGTTCTTGCCATACGTGCCAAACCTATGGAGAATTGATTAGACAACTGCTCACCTACCGTACGAACACGACGGTTGCTCAGGTGATCGATGTCATCAACATCAGCCTTTGAGTTGATCAGTTCTACCAAGTAATTGATAATCTCAATGATGTCTTCCTTAGTCAGTACTCTCACCTCAGGATCGGTCGTCAGGTTCAGCTTCTTATTGATACGATAACGACCCACATCACCCAGGTCATATCTCTTTTCTGAGAAGAACAGGCTATTGATAACCTCGCGTGCAGATGCATCATCGGCAGGATCTGCATTACGCAGCTGGCGATAAATATAGAGCACAGCTTCCTTCTCAGAGTTACTTGGATCCTTTTGCAGTGTATTATATATGATAGAGAAATCAGACTGGTTAGCAGCCTCCTTGTGTACCAAGATGTTCTGTACGCCTGAGTCAAGGATCTTATCAACCTGCTCGTCTTCAATCACAGTTTCACGATCGATGACAACCTCGTTTCGTTCGATAGACACCACTTCACCGGTATCTTCGTCAACGAAGTCCTCAATCCATGATTTCAGCACCTTGCCAGCTAACTTGCGTCCTTTGATTTTCTCCAGATTCTTCTTATTAGTAACCTTCACTTCTTCGGCCAGGTTGAAAATCTCAAGGATATCCTTATCGCTTTCGAAACCAATGGCGCGCAGCAGTGTAGTCACAGGCAATTTCTTCTTGCGATCGATGTATGCATACATCACGTTGTTAATGTCTGTCGCGAATTCAATCCAAGAGCCCTTGAAAGGAATAATACGAGCAGAATAAAGCTTCGTGCCGTTAGCATGTACGCTTTGGCCGAAGAAAACGCCCGGTGAACGGTGGAGCTGTGAAACTACCACACGTTCGGCACCGTTGATTACAAATGTAGCCTGCGGTGTCATATATGGGATTGTACCCAGATAAACATCCTGAATGATAGGTGCGAAATCCTCATGATCAGGATCGGTACAATATAGATAGAGTTTCGCCTTCAAAGGGACACTATAGGTCAGACCACGCTCAATGCACTCCTGAATGGAGTAACGTGGTGGGTCGATATAGTAGTCCAGAAACTCGAGGACGAAATTATTTCTTGTATCAGCTATAGGGAAGTTCTCAGCAAATACTTTATACAAACCCTCTTTTTTTCGTTTTTCTGTAGGGGTGTCAAGTTGTAGAAAGTCTCTGAATGACTTCAATTGAACGTCCAAGAAATCAGGATATTCTAGTGGATTCTTGGCAGTAGCAAAATTTACTCTTTGGTTTACTGTTGAAGACATCTGTAAAAAGGATTAGTAGAACTTAGAAAATAAAGACACAAAAAGGTTAAGAACCCTTTATGAGTAGGAAAGGGTTCCTAACCGTCACCTGATTTACAGGTTTGTTTTGTTACTTAAGTTCAACCTCAGCACCAGCGCCCTCGAGAGCAGCCTTCAGTGCC
>CACZRQ010000021.1 GCA_902783615.1 uncultured Bacteroidales bacterium
TGCGTCAATTTGGGTGGTGATTGTTTTTGGAAAGCCGTCAGGGTCAGTACGAGCCGTATCTGCAGGATCTGTCAGGAAATCGATGCAGAGACAAATGATATCACGTTCTTTCTTCCGTTCTTCCGCTAAATCTAAATAACACATATAGAACAAGGACTATCATAGCGGAAGAAGTAGCGGAAGAAGCGGAAGAAGAATGGCGATTTTGGGGCAAAAACAACAAAAATCCGTTCGATGAATGCAACTCTCTGAACAGAATATTGGGCATATCCTGAAGATGGAAACCCTCCTATTTTGGCAGAGCGACATTTGATACATACCAAAGAAATAATCATTATCTATCTCTTGGGATCATGTAAACAGCTGTCATTCAATGTTAGTTGAGTCCGCACGAGTCTTTCAGTACCAGACTCTCGGTCTGCAACTAACGGACTCTTGGTCTGCAATTGCCTGACTGCTGGTCAGTAACTTACAGACTAATTGTAGCAAGGTAACATCCTGCTCATGCGGATAGAAAGCCACAAAGGAGGAAAAACAGATCGACTAAATCAAGCTTTTAAGGCATTATTTCCACAAAATCCGTGTTTTTCTTCCGCTTCTTCCGCTACTTCTTCCGCCATGATAACCCATGAAACAAATAAGTTATTTCAATTTAGCGGAAGAACGGAAGAAAGATCTCCGCTCCTCCCATACTTTAGCTCCAGTGTTGCTTCGATGTTCCTTCAAACCTTGTACGGTATATGCTTGCTATATGTTTGGTACTTGTTCGGTTATTAACTGGACAAGTACTGGACAAGTACTGGACAAATACTGGACAAGTACTGAACATCTACCGAACTTGATAGGAGATTACTTGCTTGCAACACTCTTACTCATTAGGGGCTTGATTGGGGCGAAGCATTATTCTTATCGGGTACCTAAAGGCACGCATCCTTTTTGCAAATCTCTTTACCAGCCGTTAAAACGGCTGGCTACCCTTATCTGATGCCTAAAGGCATCACTTCAGATACTTGAACTGTATATTTATGCAACTGCTCCAAGCACCCCTTTTTTTGTTGCATAGTTTAGAAAAACTATTTTCTTAACTAGGGCGCAAAATTTTACTAGTTAGCGCGCAAAAATGGGGTAGCCTCAACGACATAAGCATCCCCTTCACCAGATCGCTGTATATACAATTAGATTTGCATAAATATTCACTTGAAGCAAGCAGGTCGATTAGTTGAAGTAAAAGGGTCGTTTACTTCGGGAGGATGGCCCATTTACTTCGGGAAGATGGCACAAGAGGGTCTGGAGAACACGAATTTGTCAACAGGTCTTCACTCTTCACAAAATGCATTTAAACATCTTATATACAGATAATTATAAGTGTGAAGAGGCAACTTAGGTCTTCACAGGTCTTCACCACCCTTCACACTGGCTCCCAGAAAAGCCAGCAAGGCGTCAGAGCGGATACGCTTACGTTTGCCTACTACTACATACATTATTCTGCTGCATCCCTTCATAATATCAATTATTGTTGCTATCTTTGCAAACAACAATAAAAGATAGACTTTATAATTGACTTGGTGATATTGATGGTGAGGTTGGGATTTATAGAACTTATTAACCAAAAATAATCATAAACGAATCATGAAAAAAAGCATTTTATTTCTGATTGCATTCACAGCCTTCCTGACTGGTTGCACAACCTCAGGCAGTCAGTTTGAAGAGAACCCGGTTCTCACAATCGAAGGCGGACAGATTAAAGGTGTCAAATCTGATACCGAAGGAGTGATCATATACAAAGGCATACCCTTTGCCGCTCCTCCAGTGGGTGATTTGCGTTGGAAACGTCCTCAACCTGTGGTGCCTTGGCAAGGAGTGAAGATGGCTGACAAATTCAGTGATGCCGCCATGCAGCGCACTCGAGACCCAGAAGATGGACAGTATGGCACAGAGTTTCATTTCCTGAGTGACGACCCCAATTACTCTGAAGACTGCCTCTATCTAAATGTGTGGGCACCAGAGTATGCGCCAGGTCATCCTGATAAGAAATTGCCTGTGGCGATGTGGGTGCATGGTGGCGCTTACTTCGGAGGCTGGGGCTTTGAAATGACAATGGATGGCGACGCTTGGGCACAACGCGATGTGATTTTGGTTACCATCAACTATCGCTTGGGCATCTTTGGCTTCTACAACCATCCAGAGCTTACGGCTGAAGACCCCGATCATGTTTCTGGCAACTATGGCTTGCTCGACCAGATTGCAGCCTTGAAGTGGGTCAAGAACAACATTGCCCAGTTTGGTGGCGACCCTGATAACATTATGATCTTCGGACAAAGTGCTGGTGGGGCCAGCATCCGTAACCTCTGTGCTTCTCCAATGAGCAAGGATTTGATTGCCAAGGCCATTGTTCAGAGTGGTGGTGGATTGGGCGAATTCATCTCTACTGGTGAAGGTAAAACGCAGGCTGATTTCGACCAAGTGGGTGTAGAATTGATGAATGCAATGGGCTTCAAGTCGTTGGCTGAAATGCGCGCTGCCAGTGCTCAGGATGTGTATGATGCTTATGGCAGGGTGCCTCGTGGCGTTGGAGGTATGTTGTCACCTCATACTGATGGTGTGATTTTGGACAAGAGTTTCGACCAGGCTACTTACGACAAGACCTTGGCAGATGTGCCTTATATGCTGGGTTATACAGGCGATGATATGATGGACTTGAGTCAGCCCATCTTGAAGTTTGCCGCAGTACGCGACTCGTTATCATCGAAGCCTACCTATTGCTACTTGTTTGACAGGAAGTTGCCAACAGATGGACGTCCAAGTCTGCAAGGCGCTTTCCACAGCAGCGAGTTGTGGTTTGTGTTCCACACATTAGGCCGTAGCTGGCGCCCATTTACAGAAGCCGATTTCAAGCTCTCTGATGATATGGTGGATGCTTGGACGAACTTTGCCAAGTATAGCAATCCAAATGGTCAATCAGGCAACGCTTGGGCTCCTGCCACCAAGGATAACCCTGTGATTCATGAATTTAAAATCCAAGAATAAGGAAACACTGCTTATTCGTAAACAACAACAGTTATGTTTCCCGCCATTGCGCACGACTGAAAGTTCTGGCGAAGCATTACTCCTGAGATAATGAAGTTCGTATCTGATGCTTTCAGAATGTGAAAAACCATTAAACTGAAAGCTTCTTATTGTCAGATAGAAGAAATTCATTATCTTTGCAGATGACAACCATAAAAACGGGGAAAAGTTATGAAAAAGTATTTATTGCTCTGTATGATGATTCTCTCCTGTATCGCTCTGTCGGCACAGGAGCTGTCTGGCGTTATCACCAAGAATGACAAGCCCAAGAGAGGATTGAAGGTTTCCATTCTTGGTTCTGAAGAAAGCACGACAACTGACAAGTATGGTCGTTTCTACTTCAAGAATGCTGCCCCAGGCGACATTCTGCAAATTGATGTCACCTCCCGCAAGGCAGCCCGCATCCAGCTCAGCGAGGCTCGCCGCCTGAAGGTATATATCGCTCCATCCGACTTTGTCTATAGCAATGGGCGCATCGAGCAGCGTCTGCCTTATACAGCTATGAGGTCTGATGCTGTGGTGAGTGGTAATATGGTGGAACACAACCAGATCATGAGTTCTGGCCTACACACGGTTTCCGATTTGCTGAAAAACTTCATGACAGGTATCCGTGTCGATCAGGAAATGATGAGCAGTCACGTTGTGATGCGTGGTCCTGGCTCCATTATGGGCAACACCGCTCCCCTGTTCGTCGTCGATGGTGTGGAGATGGAATCGCTCGATGAGGTGGATCGCCTCATACCCGTAGAAACCATCGACAAGCTGGTGCTCAACAA
>CACZRQ010000022.1 GCA_902783615.1 uncultured Bacteroidales bacterium
AAACGTCAATATATCTGTATGTTGCTATAGATTTATGCCAACATTTCCCATCCTGTGGTTACATGGTTACAGCTGTAACCCGTAACCATTTACGATAATAATAGCAAATAAATTACAAGTAAAATGACCTTTTGGACCTAGATATATGGATAAACTAACTCCACAACAGCGACATAAGACGATGGCAGCGATTCGTGGCAAGGACACGAAGCCTGAGATGATTGTACGTCGTGGGCTATGGAGAATGGGGTTCCGATATAGGCTGAATCACAAGAGGTTGCCAGGACATCCTGATTTGGTGCTGACAAAGTATAGGACCTGCATCTTTGTGAATGGGTGCTTCTGGCATGGGCATGAAGGCTGCAAGCTTTACTCCGTTCCTAAAACCAACACCGAGTTTTGGATAAACAAGGTGAGAAGAAATCAGGAGCGTGATGTGGATGTGAAGCGTCGATTGAATGCTATGGGATGGAACTGCATCACCATCTGGGAATGTGAGTTGAAGCCTTCAAGAAGGGATGATACCCTGAAATCACTGGCATTCACATTGAATGAAATCTGGCTTGATAGCCATAAAGTGAATCGATATTATGCTATCCCTGAAGAGGAAAGTGAACATTACCAAAAGGTAGCTGAGGCTGAGACTAAAGATTGATATCAATATTTGACGAGTACTGAAAAAATATACTGCTTCAGGCAAGCAATTCGATTACCCGAAGTAAAAGGGTCGCTTACTACGGGAGGATGCCCCGTTTAGTTGAACTAAGCGAAAAGGCGTTCAAAAACGGTGAAATCCCCTTTTTCTGTCCAGAAGGGGATTTGACTTTTCCACAAGGGGATATGACGGCTCAAAAATTTGGAGCTTTCTATCATCATTCTTTATCTTTGCACCATCGATCGCGACTCGAATTACCTTTTTGTTTAACTTTTAAAATTGATTGCTATGAATGTTTTTGAATTGTTTATGGAAGGTGGACCATTGGGAATGGCTTTGTTAACCATCCTGCTTGTGCTGATGCTTTTTGCAGCTTGGAAGGCTCCTGCTTGGGTGAAGGAGATTGGCTTGGCGGCATTGGCTTGGGGGTTCTTCTGGGGATTTGCTGGTGTTTATCAGATGCTGGATGCTTTGCAGACTTTGACTGATGTGCCCACTTCTGTTATCTATGGAGGGGCAAAGGTGACCTTGGTGCCTGTGATGTATGGCATACTGATTTATCTCGTCTCACTTGTTGTCATTTTGGTGCAGAAGCCCAGGATATAATCTTTTTTGTTATCTTTGCAACATGAAATACCTCATTGCCATAGGATGTTGGATGGTGGAGGTCCTGTTGTTGACTACCATCTTGGTAAGCATGGACTATACGTTTATGCAGGCCATGATGCTTGCCTCCATGTTCCTGCCAGTTTTATTGGCAATGAAGTATTTCTTGCCACAAGTGAAACTGGAGCGGACACGCAAATCCATTGCAGGAATTGTGTGTCTGTTCCTTTCGCTCTTGGTCTTGGAATATCTGTTGCTGATGTGTTGCCATTCTTGGATGATGAGCTATGGCGACAATATGCCATCGGTGTTGCTGAACCCTGTGTTTCTGGTACTTATACTGGCGGTACTCTTTGTCTTGGACACTTCGATTGGAAAGAAGCTCGATCAGCATTTTGGCAAAACGCCGAAGAGCATCACTTTTATCTCAGACCGTAAGAATGTCACTTTACAGACTGAACAGATTCTCTATGTGGAGTCTAATGATGCCGAGACTTGGGTGCATACCCTTGACGGACAGCGTTATCGGAACAAGACAAACATCTCGCAATGGGAACAGATTTTAGAGGATGATTTCCTCCGTACCCATCGTTCTTTCTTGGTGAATATCCATCAAGTCACCAAAGCAGAGCCAGACAGCCTTCAGCTTGGAGATATAACTATCCCTGTTTCGAGGAAGTATAAAGAAGTGGTAGCCGCAAAAATAGCGACTACCACCCCCAAAAAGCAGAGTATTAGTTAAAATTTATTGAGTTTTGATACATCGATTTTGGTTATTCCCGAATTTTGGATGGAAGTTTCGTCTGCAGTACCAGAAATGACCAACTTGCCTACGCCAGAGTTTGAGGCATCCAACTTTTGGCAATCCACTTGCAAGTTGATGGTGCCTGTGCCACTCTTCTTCACTTTCACCTCCTGACCATTGAAGTCAAACTCCATGCTATCAACGCCATTTGAAGCGATATCCAGCTTGTCGGCCTTCACCTTTATCTCGCCTTTCGATACCCCACTGCTATTGAAATCCAAAGCTTTGGCATCTATCTGCATATCCAAACTTGATACCCCCTTCAAGTTGAATGCTGCTTCCGAACAGTTAAGCTGAGAGGTTTCTAAATGCAAGACTCCATTGCTGTTGAGTGTAAAATCCCCAGTCTTCAAGTTGTCTGCATCGAAGTTCAACACTCCCTTGTTTTCCAGGCAATTCATATCAGGAGAGGTGATATAAAGTGTCAGAGTCTGCTTCTCGTTGTTGCTTTTCTTATCTTTCTGCTTGTCAGATACCACCAACACACCGTCTTTTACTTCCAGGCTTAGGCGTTCAATCTGTTTCTCTGAACCCTCCGCTTTGATGTAAAAGTTGCTGCCTTGTGTGTAGTGAACTGTCACAGCATAGTTGTTCTTGATGCCGCTGAAACCACTCAGTTTGAACTCTTTAGTAATCACGTTATCATTATTGGCTTTGTCAGAAGCCTGTGCATAACTCATTGTCATCAGGGTCATTGCTGCCCATAAAAACATCTTTTTCATTTTGTTATAGGTTTTAAATCATTTATACTTAATAATAATTGTCACTTTTCCGTTATGGAATGATGCACCTTGATTCCTGTATTGCATCATATACACACGGTTTTCCTGATCGCCCTCTATGGTGAGCGTCATGGTTTCTTCATCTTCATGGGTGATGATGCTGAATTGTCCGCTTTCCTGCTCGTTGAGGAAAGCCCTACGCAACTTGTTGATAGTGATGTCGGTAGGTTGCAGCACCTTCACCACCTTCAGTACCTTGCGAGTCTTGGGATCACGCTCTACGGCCGAAGTGAATGTGCTCTTGCCGATGGAGGAATATTCATCCACAGCCTTGTCAATGGCATTTTGCGCAGAGAGTGCCAAACTTGTAAAGAGCAGTGCCATTGTACATAAAATAGACTTTAGTTTCATATACCTATTATATTATTATTGGTTCAACAATTGTCGGATGCGTTCTCTTTCCTGTGCATCCTGTATTTGATTTAGCAGGTCTTGCTCGGCTTCATCAATAAGCTGAGCCGTTGGGGTTGTCTCGATGGCATCGGCCAAGCTCAACGTTCGCTTGATTTCAGGAAGAATCTCATGCAGATTGTCTATGCGTTGGCCATCCACAATCATATAGCTCCCACCATATATATTTTGTAGAAGGTTGTTCTGGTAGATTTGGTATGCCCATATAGAGCCAACCACAATAGCTATCATGGCAGCAATGCCTGCTATCTGCTTCCAAAGTTTCCGATACTTGGGTGGAGCAGAGCTGACAGGTTGTTCCATTTCAAGTAAATTGTTCTCAGGTTCCAACTTGATTGTCTCAATCTCAGTCGTTTCTGCGAAAGCGATGGCATCGAAATCCAAGAACGTTTCTCGATACTCCTTCAGTTCTTCAGGCAATTCTTTCGTCTGCCTAAAGTAGTCGTAGAGCCATCGTTCTTCCTCTAAGGTGGTATCACCCTCGAAGAATCGCTCTATCAATGTCAATATTTCATTTATAGTTTTCATTATTTCCTTATTTTCATGTCAATCATTAATCGTCAATTGTCAATTGTCAATTATCAATTATCAATCATCAATCATCAATAGTCAATCGTCAATTTCTCCCTTACCGCTTGTCTTGCCCTACTCAATGCTTTTCTCACAGCTGCCTCCTCCATTTGTAGCAAGCGAGCAATATCTTTCATCTCCATACCCTCCATATGCCTGAGTCTCAAGATGGTTTGTGGCACATCAGGCAAACTTTCCACCACTGACATCATGCGTTCAATGCGTTCATGCTCAACTGCTTCATTACTGTTTCCAATGGCAGCTGGCAATGCTTCAATGCCTTCTCGGGGTTTTCTTCTACGAATCGCGTCAAGGCAAAGGTTCCTCACCAGGATGCGAGCCAAGCCATCCACAGGACTATGCAATTGCGAGCACATCTGCCAAAGTCTCATCATGGCATCCTGCACCATGTCTTCAGCATCATTGGCATCGCCCAAATACTTAGTTGCTTCGGCTATCAGCATGGGTCTTAGGCGTTGCATCGCTATTTCATACTCGCTTTTCGTCATCATTCTTGCTTGTTCGTACACTAATATTACGCAAAGTAAAGCGTTTTGTGACAAAAAATGAGGAGAAAAAGTAAATTATTTGTATCTTCGCCCTATCAAATTAAAAAATAGTGATGACTATGAAAAAGATTTTTATGGTGGCGATGATGCTCGCTGCAAGTATGGGGCTCAATGCCCAAACCATCCATCGACAGGTGGTGGAGAATGGTGGTACAGGACCATTCAAGGCAGAGGTGGTGGAAGATGCCTCTTGCCCAGCATTTACCATGTATCGTCCACAGAACTTGAAAGAGGTGGTGTCTAAGAATGGCAAGTTGCCTGTAATTGTTTATGCTAATGGCGGTTGCCAGAACAACAATGTGGAGATGCGTTATCTGCTGAGTGAGATTGCTTCCTATGGCTATGTAGCTGGTGCCATTGGTCCTTATGATGAGGAGGACATCGATGCGAAGTGGAAATCTATCTTGGAAGGTTCTTATCCAGAGGGCAAGGAAGATGTAATCTTGGCTAATGGTGAAAAGATTATCCAGAAATCGCCTGAGGAATTGCAGAAAATTCGTGAGGAACAGCAAAAACGCATTCAGCAGATGCTGAAAGAGCAGGCTGAGGCTCGCAAGAAAGCAGGCAACAAGCAACAAGCTACTCCTGTGCAGGAAACCTATCCTAGAATGCTGCTCGAAGTGCTCGATTGGCTCACCGACCAGAATGCAGATGCCAATTCCGATTATTACCACTGTTTGGATTTAGACAAGGTGGCAGCGATGGGACAATCGTGTGGTGGAGCACAGGTGTTAGGCGTGACTCACGATCCTCGCATTAAGACTGGTGTTATGCTGAACTCCGGCATTGGCGATATGGAGATGCAGGGCACTACCAAAGACAACCTGAACAGCCTGCATCAACCTATGCTCTATCTGATTGGCGGCCCTAACGATGTGGCTTTCCCCAATGCAAACAAGGATTATGAGCGCATTGCCGACAATATCCCTTTGGTGCTGATTAACACCAAGGATGGGCATAGTGGTACCTATTATGAAAAGAGTGGAGGTCCGTATGCTGTAGTGGTGCACAAGTGGCTCGATTGGCAACTCAAGGGTAAGGTAGGCCAGTCTGCTCTCTTCCTTGACGATGAGTATTTCCAGAAGTTCCATCCTGATTGGACGGTGGTTCGTAAAAATTGGTGATTATTATGAGAAACTTTCTGATGATGAAAATGCTGGTGGCTTCAGGTATGCTGATGGCTATCGTGGGTTGTGCCAACGCACAAAATACGGAGAGCCAGATTGTGGAACGCGTGAAAGCCATCTATACCGAAGTGGCCAAAGCCTATCCCAATCACGAAGAACTCATAGAGGATTTGCCTGATATCGACTTGGATGGGCTCTACTGTTCTGAAGAATGGAATAATCTTGTGAATCAGGTGGGAGAGATAGATGGCCTTTCTCCTGAGGGTATCGGCTTCTTTGATGCTGATTATTGGATTATGGGGCAGGATTGGCAAGACGTATCCGTGAGCGATGTGAAAGCGCAAGTTGTTGATGCCGACCATGCTGAAGTGCATCTAGTGTTGCACAACTGCGGTTCGGAATCCCCCTTGAAACTGCTGATGGTGAAAGAACAGGGCGAATGGAAAATAGACGATTTCATGGATGAAAGTGACGATGAGCAATACAGCTGGAAATCAGGCATGAAGGACTATGTGTATGATATTGTTCCGCCATCAGAAGAGGTGAAACGCTTGGCTGCTAACCTGTTCGGCCAGTGGATGAAAGATGGTGACAACACTTCTGTTACAGAGTTGTCTCCTGCAGGTACATGGATTGAGGGATCACAGGTTTTCGATGGCGACAAGCCTAAAGCTGGAGTCTATTGCCACTTTACAGGTTCACACATCAACATCAAGCCAGAGAATGAATCGGCTGGCACCATACACTATTTGCGTGAAAATATAGAATATCAATACAAAGACCTTACCAAGACCACCTTGACCTTGATTGACGATGAAGGGGTGGTGGAACACTACCACGCATTGCCACAAAAGGTGAAGATCATAGAGCCTTGGGAAATGGAAGATGGAGAATGAAAATTGAGGCACGCCTTGTAAAGCGTGCCTCTAAAGTTTCTATTTGTCAGCAATTTTACGGAACGATTGCAGCTTCTCGCCAAAGCAAAGGTCGCCACAGTCACCAAAGCCAGGCACAATGTATTTCTGTTGGTTCATGCCTTGGTCGATGGCGGCAATCCAGATCGTAGCATCATCTGGCAACGCCTCTTTCACCACCTCAATACCCTCAGGGGCAGCAATCAAGCTGCAAACATGGATAGACTTGGGCTTGCCGGCTTGCAGAAGTGCTTCGATGGCAGCTGCCATACTGCCACCCGTGGCCAACATTGGGTCGCAGATAATCAGCGTCTTGCCCTTCACGCTGGGGGTAGCGATATACTCTGCATGCACACCCACTTCGGTATGCTCACGGTTCAAATACATACGGAATGCCGAAACAAAGGCGTTGTCAGCCTCGTCGAACACATTCAAGAAGCCCTGATGGAAAGGCAAGCCGGCACGCAGAACTGTGGCAATCACGATATCCTCTTGTTTCAGCAAAGGAATGTCCAGACTTCCCAGCGGAGTCTTGATGTTCTTGGGCTTATACTCCAACGTTTTTGACAACTCATACGCCATCATCTCTCCAATTCTCTCCACATTGTGGCGGAAAGTCAGGCGATTCTTCTGATAATTCTTGTCTCGCAATTCAGCCATATAATGGTTGATAATCGAGTTCGATTCTGCAAAATTATGTATCTTCATAATGCTTAGATATTAATTTTTGCAAAGTAACAAAATATTTTGCTCATTATCCACAAATGTTTCAAAGAAAAATGCTATTTTTGCAGTCGATTTGAGTGGATGAAGAGAATTTATATCAATAATTACATAATTTAACCAATAAAAAAATGGCAAATTTAGATTTAACTAAGTATGGTATCACTGGTTCAACCGTGATTGGTCACAATCCTTCTTACGAAGCATTGTTCGAG
>CACZRQ010000023.1 GCA_902783615.1 uncultured Bacteroidales bacterium
ACACCCACCTCGCCTGAAACACGGGCAAAGCCCTCTGCCGCATGGGCAGCGCCTTGTTCATGCCTCACCAGCACATGGTTAAGCTTGTCCAAATGGTCGTACAGAGCATCATACACCGGCATGATGCTACCGCCTGGATAGCCAAAGATGGTCTTCACTCCCTGATGCTCTAATGCACGCATCAATGCTTCTGAACCTGATATCATAATTCTTCTTCGTTTCAAATAATTCTTACTGCTCCCTTATCTGCCGAACTCACCATCGATGCATAAGCCTGCAGACTCTTCGGTACATAACGGTCACGAGTCAAAGGCTGCATAGGTCTTGCCGCCAGCTCCTCATCGCTCAGCTTCACGTTAATGCTACGGTTAGGGATGTCAATTTCAATGATGTCGCCATCCTTGATTTTACCAATGTTACCGCCTGCAGCTGCCTCGGGCGAGATGTGTCCGATGCTCAAGCCGGAAGTACCGCCACTGAATCGTCCGTCGGTAATCAGCGCACATGCCTTGCCTAAGTGGCGACTCTTAATATAAGAGGTGGGATACAACATCTCCTGCATGCCTGGGCCACCCTTCGGACCTTCGTGTGTAATCACCACCACATCGCCGGCATTCACACGGCTTTCGTCGAGGATGCCCTCACAAGCTGTGTCTTGTGAATCGAACACGCGAGCCGGACCACTGAAGTGGAACAGACTCTCGTCCACACCTGCCGTCTTGATCACACATCCGTCTTGGGCAATGTTACCCTTCAGCACAGCCAGACCGCCATCCTTGGTGTAAGCATGCTCCAAATCGCGGATGCAACCATTGGCACGGTCAGCGTCAAACTCCTTATAATAAGTCTCCTGTGAGCCCATTACATTACTAAATCTATTAGCTGGAGCACTGAGATACAGTTTCTTAGCTTCCCAATCGACCTGCTCCTTCTCGAGAGAGTATTTCTCAATCTCCTCACCCAGCGTCATGCCATCCACGCGCTTCAGCGAGGTATCCACCAAACCACCTTTCGCCAACTGTTGCATGATGGCAACGATGCCACCGGCACGGTTCACATCCTGCACATGATACTTGTTGGTATTGGGAGCCACCTTGCAAAGGCAAGGTACCTTGCGACTCAGCATATCGATGTCGTCCATCTTGAAGTCCACACCCGCCTCATGAGCAATAGCCAAGAGGTGTAACACGGTATTGGTAGAACCGCCCATGGCGATGTCCAGACTCATGGCGTTCAGGATAGCTTGACGGATGGCAATGCTGCGAGGCAGCACACTCTCGTCACCCTCGTCATAATATTTATAGGTATTCTCCACAATCAGCTTGGCAGCCTGCTGCATCAGCATCTTACGGTTGGCATGGGTAGCCAGGATGGTCCCGTTGCCAGGCAATGCCAAGCCAATAGCTTCGTTCAGACAGTTCATCGAGTTGGCGGTAAACATACCCGAGCAGCATCCGCAACCTGGGCATCCCACCTGCTCCACCTCGGCCAAGTCGGCATCACTCACGTTCTTGTCGGCACCACGCACCATCAGGTCAATCAAATCGACTTGTTCGCCGCGGTAGTTGCCGGCCTCCATCGGTCCGCCGCTCACAAACACGGCAGGGATGTTCAGTCTCATGGCAGCCATCAGCATACCCGGGGTAATCTTGTCGCAATTGCTGATGCACACCATGGCGTCGGCTTTGTGGGCGTTCACCATATATTCCACACTGTCGGCAATGATGTCGCGCGATGGCAACGAATACAGCATGCCGTCGTGCCCCATGGCAATGCCATCGTCGATGGCAATGGTATTGAACTCGGCTGCAAAGCAGCCCAACTTCTCTATCTCCTGTTTCACCAACTGTCCTGCCTCATGCAGGTGCACATGTCCTGGCACAAACTGCGTGAAAGAATTAACCACAGCGATGATGGGTTTACCTAACTGTTCCTTTTTCATGCCGTTAGCTACCCAGAGAGCCCTGGCTCCTGCCATTCTGCGACCCTGTGTGCTGAACGAACTTCTCAACTGATGTTTCATACTTGTCTATCCAACTTAATTGAAGATGCAAAGTAACTGCTTTTTTCGCTATTTGCCAAACAAAACCGAGAAAATGTTGTCAGAAAACTATACATACCTAAGATTTCTTGCAAATTTATAATTTTTGGCGTACATTTGTTGTCAATTAATAACCAAAGCCAGTTATGACCAACCAGCAAACATACAG
>CACZRQ010000024.1 GCA_902783615.1 uncultured Bacteroidales bacterium
TCTCCTTGGCATCGAGATAGAACTCGCAGCTGTAACCCAAGTCATGAGCTTTCTTGTTGGCAACCAGGCTGGCAGCATAGTTGCCACCCACCTTATAGATACCTGTGCCCAAAGGAGCAGAACGGTCGTGCTCGCGGATGATGACGTATGGGTTGGTAGAGAAGCCACCCTTGAAGTACGGGCCAACAGGCGTAACGAAAATCAAGAACAGGTATTCAGAAGCAGGATGCACACCCACCTGGGCACTGATACCCACCAGCAATGGGCGGATGTAAAGGGTAGCGCCACTCTCGTAGGGAGGCAGGAACCGCTCATTGAGCTTGACCACCTTCTTGACAGCTTCAACAAATGTCTCTGTAGGCAACTTAGGCATCAGGATGCCATCGCAAGTTGATTGCATACGAGCTGCATTCTCCTCCACACGGAAGATGCGAATCTTACCATCTTTGCCGCGATAAGCCTTCAAACCTTCGAAACACTCTTGGCCATAATGCAGACAGGTAGCTGCCATGTGCATAGGAATAGTCTCCTCACTACATGTCTCTATTTCACCCCACTTACCGTTACGGTAGTAAATTCTCACGTTGTAGTCCGTCTTCATGTAACCGAAAGACAGATTCTTCCAATCAATCTCGTTCATATCTTTAACAATTTAATTACTTTTCATTTGCAATAATTGGTTGCAAAATTAGCAATTATTATTAACATTTACTGCTTTTCTTGTGACAATTTTTTAATTTCTTCATCTGCTTTCGTCAATTTTTCGTTGCAAAACGAGATAATGACGTTGGCTTCCTTGATTTTTTCAGCCAATTGGTCGATTTCAAGTTCTCCACTTTCTATCTGCGCTACGATTTTCTGCAGACGCTCTAATGCTTCACTATAGGATTCTGTTTGCATAATGGATAATGAGTAATGGATAATTATTTAACTATGGATATGGCTTCGCCTTGCTTCAGTCGAGTCACAATTTCATCGCCCGACTTGAGGGCACTGACATCTTTCACCACTTTACCATCCTTGAGGGTGATGCTATAGCCTCGCGCCAACAACTTATCTGGCGAAGCATCTGCCACCTTCTGCTCAAGGAGCTGCAGTTGCAAGCGTTTCTTTTCTATCAAGGCATTGGCTTGCATCACCAAAGGTTGAAGCTTTGGCAAACGCTGTTTCTGACGTTCCACCTGCAACATAGCCCTTTGCAGGATGCTGTGACGAACATTCACCAGATAGAGCTTACCTTCAGTTATCCTCCGCATGGCTTGTGCAGGAATGCGTGCCTGCAGGCGAAGCAACAGCTCCTTATGACTCGTCAACAGATAATTCACTCCCTGAAAAAGACGTTGCTGAAGATCGATCAACGCATCCTCTGCCATCTGCATCCTGGCAACCAGAAACTCGGCAGCTGCCGTTGGGGTCTTCACTCGCGTATGCGACACCATATCCAACACTGTATCATCGCGCTCATGGCCAATGCCCGTAATTACAGGCAAAGGGAATTGCGCCACAGCTGCAGCCAACGGATAGGTGTCGAAGCCAGTCAAGTCGGATGTTGCTCCACCACCACGGATGATGACCACCACATCAAACTCTTCCTCACGGTCTAAGATGTTATACAAAGCCTGCATGATAGATTGCTCCACCCCATCGCCTTGCATGATAGCAGGGAACAACTCTGTATGGAACCAAAAACCACCTGTATTGTTGGCCAGCTGGTTGGAGAAATCTCCATAACCTGCAGCCGTAGCAGATGAAATGACAGCGATGCGCTTGGGCAACAATGGCATCTCAAGTTCCTTGTTGAGGTCGAGCACTCCGTCTTCTCGCAACTGACGAATGATTTCCTGACGCTTGCGAGCCATATCGCCCAACGTATAGGAGGGGTCAATGTCTAACACGGTTAACGAATAGCCATAGAGCTCGTGGAATGAAACACTCACCTCCACCAGCACTTTGATTCCTGCTGTAAACAGCTGTCCTGTAGCCCGTTCGAAAGTGGGTTTCAAAATGGCATATATATTGCGCCAAATGTTACCTCTCGCCTTGGCTACCAATCCGTTGCCACGACGGTCTTTCTGCACGAACTCCACATAGCAATGCCCGTTGTTCACACGCACCTAGCTGAGTTCGGCCTGCAGCCAATAGGTGTCAGGCAAGCCCAACTCAAGGGTCTCCTTCACGAGAGAGTTTAGTTCGTATAGAGAAAGTGCCTCTGGCATTTTACTTATTCAAGTAATTCTGGTAAGCTTTCCACATATCTGGAATGCCGTAACCATATATGTTATCAGGATATTCAGCACGATTGCCCGACTGACGAACCAAATCGATCACTTCCTTGGCAGTCAGCGTAGGACAAGCCTGCCACAAGCAAGCCACCATACCGCACATGATGGGCGACGCGAAAGAAGTACCATTGGCCTTACCCTGACTACCATGCGAGTTGATGACATCAGCCCTCACACCAGCAGCCACCACATCAGGCTTAATGCGTCCGTCCTGCGTATTGCCCACTGAAGAGAACCCAGCAATGACACCTGTCTGCCAAACCATCGCCCCCACCGTCAGCACATTCTCGGCATCAGCAGGAGGCGTGATCTTCTTCCAGGTATTGTTGCCAGAGTTGCCAGCACTGCAAACCAGAATCATGCCTTTATCTGCCAACCTACTTGCCACACGTGAGATCACCGAACTATGACCATCCAAATCCCTCAACCTGAGATCCATCGAAGAGTCATCAAACTCATTGTATCCCAAAGAGGTATTCAGCAAATCAACGCCCACACTGTCAGCAAACTCCACAGCAGCAGCCCAATAGTCCTGCTCGATAGGATATTCTGAATCGGAATCCTCACTCACCAAGAGCCAATAGGAAGCCTCTGGAGCCGTACCAATCATCACGCCAGGCTTGTTGGTAGCCATACACGAAAGCACATTCAATCCATGGGTGGATAGCGCAAAGACATCCGCATCGGGATCAACGAAATTCCTGGTTCCCAGCACCTTCACGTTATCCAAAGCCGAAATGCGGTCGAAATTGTGGAAACCGCCATCCACCACAGCAATCGTCATGCCCTGTCCCTTGAAGCCTGCTTCGTGCAGCTTATCGGCATTGCTCACATGAATCTGTCCGAAACCAGTGCCATAGATGGAGTCGGCATTCACGGTCAGTTCATTGATGATGGTATCTCTACGAGCTGGGGGGATAGGACCCTCAGGGGCTTTCCACACCTTCACGGCCTGCTTCACAAACGGCAAGGCGCGAATCTGGTCAATCTTGGTGGTGTCGTTGCAGGAAACGGTTACGAAGTTCTCCCATTTGCTGGTCACCAGCACCTTCACACCTGTACGCTGGATTTCTTTGATATAAGCCTCAGGCACAGGCAAGTCTGATGAATCCACCGCCAAGTGTTGCCGCTGCCTACGCTCCAAAGCTTTGGCAGAAAGAAACTTCTCAGGATGCTTCAAGCTGAACTTGGTAGCCGCCTTATCCTTCAAATCAATATGGTATCGCAAGGTGTCTTGCGCACTCATGCCCATGCTTGCCACAAATGCCAGCAAGCTGAATATCATCAAAAATCTCCTCATCTCACAATCTTACTTTGTAATAGTATAAGTACCAGCCTGATAATCCTTTGCCTCTGTTTCGCCAGGCAGGGTAACAGTAGCGGTAGAACCTTCAGGGATGGTGAACTCCCATGTCCACTGGTCGCCCTCATACTTCCATGCACTCTTAATCAAGCCTGCAGCCGACTGATACTCAGCATTCAAATGACCCAATCGCTTATCTGGTAGTGGTTTCATGATGATGTGCTTGAAACCTGGCTGGGCTGGGTCGGCTGCAATTCCGGCTACTGTCTCCCAAATCCAAGCGCACACGGCGCCATAGGCATAGTGATTGAAACTGTTCATGCCCTGTGGGCCCATACCTTTATCTAACATATAGCTGTTCCAACGTTCCCAGATGGTGGTGGCACCATTATCCACAGAGTAGAGCCAACTGGGGTTCTTGCGCTGGAAGAGCAACTCATAGGCGATGTCGCCCATACCATTGTCGGTAAGGGTCTGCATCAGGATGGAAGTTCCCAAGAAGCCTGTTTGCAGACAGTTATCGTGATCTGCAAAGTTCTGACGCAGGCGGGCAATAATACCTTCCTTGGCAGAACTTTCCACCAAATGGTTCTTCAGTGCAAACAAGGCAGGCGTCTGCATGGTATTCAGGATATTCGTCTTGAATGATCCATCAGGTTTCAGGAAATTGATCTTGAGGTAGGTCTTGGCATCATTCATCATCCGCTGATAAGGCGTTGCGTCACGACCCGTTGCCAGCGCCATATCCCTCATCATCTCAGCATCGATGAGCCAGTAGGAAGCACCCAGATAGTTCCAATAGATGATGGCATCTGCCAAGGGTGCCCTACCCTGGGGTGTATCCTCAAATGCGCCTCCACCACAGCTCTCCAATGGCTCGTAGCTCAACCAGTCGCCCCATTGGTAGTTACCGTTCTCGTCACTCAATGCCTTGTGGTCGTATTTGTTATCGTTCACATGCGTCATAAAGCGATTCATGGAATCCCAGTTTTCATCAATGATGCTGGTATCTCCAAACTGTTTCCAAACCGTCCAAGGCACGATGATGCCTGCATCTGCCCAGCCCAGTCGCATCATGTTCTCACCATACTGAGCCGTAGGAGCCACACCAGGGAAAGCACCCGTTTCGCTCTGTGAGTCGCGCATGTCGCGCATCCACTTGTGGAAGAAGTTGTCGGTATTGGCAAAGAACGTGCCAGTTTCGGCAAACACCTGTGTGTCAGCTGTCCAGCCCAAACGTTCGTTGCGCTGCGGGCAGTCGGTTGGAACTGACAGATAGTTGGAACGCTGTCCCCAAATGGTGTTTGAAATCAGCTTGTTGATCAAATCATTGCCTGTGGTGATGACACCTGTTTCCAGATTCTCGGCAATGGATGTTACAGGAATCGACTGTATCGACTTGATGGTTACCGTACCAGTGGCAGTGAGCGACACATAGCGATAGCCAAAGAACGTGCAATGCGGATAATAAGTGGCATAATCCATGTCTTCCTTAAAAGTATAGCTGAGTCTCATGCCACCAGCCGTAGCAATGCGCAGATTGTCGCGATGCACACTACCTTCTGGACCATCCATACCACGACTCTTGGCACCATTGCCATCGTTCAGAATCTCACCTGGGAGACAGGTAAGAGTAGTTCCCTCAAAAGCATCGAACACAAAGAAAGGCACTGCAGCCGCATTCTGACCGAAGTCAATCACCATCGTCTCACCTTCATGAAGGGTCATATCTTCAGGCTTCTTGTATTCACGATCGATCACCACTTTGCCGAACTCATCCTCGGTGGTATTCTCGATGTCTTTCCAAACGTAAACCTTCACAGGATTCATCGCCAAATCTCGACGCAGATAGATCTCAGCACCCTCTGATGGCAGAATCTCGCCATTGAACTCGGTGTTCACCTCAGGTGTTGTGAAGTCGTCAACCTCCTTATAGCCTGGACGCTCACGCGCATCATACTCCTCACCATCGAAGATGCCTGCATGCTTCACGGGACCAGCTATGCCAGCTTTCCAGTTCTGCGTATCAGAGCCAAAGAGCTGCGTAGTGCCATCGGAATAAGTGAGTTGCAGCACACCCCTAAAGGCACACTTCTTACCCAACATACTGTCGTGACCTGCAGGAGTGACAATCTTATC
Organism: uncultured Bacteroidales bacterium; assembly: GCA_902783615.1. Taxonomy (GTDB): domain Bacteria; phylum Bacteroidota; class Bacteroidia; order Bacteroidales; family Bacteroidaceae; genus Bacteroides. The sequence goes on from CACZRQ010000024.1 coordinate 5,725, forward strand.
GCTCCACCAGCCAGGTGTGACTTGCACAGCCAAGTCATTTTCCGACCCAGCCCCTTTGTCGAACAGCGGGGTGATGTCGTAGGTGAATGAGCGTTTGGTCTTGGCGTAGTGCGTAAAACCAGGTTTCAACACTTCATCACCTACTGGCTCCTCGTTAACATAGAGTTCATAAACGCCCAGAGCAGTAGTCATCCAGATGGCTTTGGTTACTTTCTTCTCGTTCTTCACTGTTGAAGCAAACCAGTTGGCACCATCGGCAGCACGCCAGTTGCCCGGCTCCCACACAATGCCCTCCACCACAGGCGCATCGACAACAGAA
>CACZRQ010000025.1 GCA_902783615.1 uncultured Bacteroidales bacterium
AGGTGTGGATGGCCATCGCCATGTTGTGGCGGATGCGGAACACAGCACCGAAAGTGTTGGTACGCATACGCAGGTGAGCCACCTCACGCAGGAACTCCATTGAGTGACCTTTCTTCTGCAAAGGATATGTATTGTCGGCAATGCCGAGCACTTCAATCTCACGTGCCTGAATTTCAACCTGCTGGCCAGAACCAACTGATTCTGTCAGCACACCGTTCACGCTCAGGCAAGCACCAGTAGTAATGTCTTTCAGCAAATTCTCGTCGAAGCTTTCCAAATCGACTACAATCTGCACATTATGAATGATGGAACCGTCGTTCAAGGCAATGAAGCTCACCTTCTTGCTACCCCTGCGGGTGCGAACCCAACCTTTCACGTTTACCAAAGCACCAAAATCGTTGCGCTTCAGCACATCCACCACTTTTGTTCTACGAATATTCTCCATATCGTTAAAATTACACCTTATTTATATATATTAAGCGAATGAGCCCATGCGCAGGAAGTTCACCTCCTGCTGAGTGAGGAATCTCCAGTCGCCACGTTTCAGACCCTTCTTGGTCAAGCCAGCGAAGAGCACACGGTCGAGCTTGGTCACCTTATAGCCCAGGTGCTCGAAGATGCGGCGCACAACACGGTTCTTGCCAGAGTGAATCTCAATGCCAATATCGTTCTTCTTAGTCTCATCAGCATAAGCAATCTCATCGGCACGAATCTCGCCATCTTCCAACTCGATACCTGCTGAAATCTTATCCATATCTTCCTGGGTGAGATCCTTGTCCAAACGCACGCGGTAGATTTTCTTCTTCTCAAACTTAGGATGAGTCAGTTTGGAAGCCAGCTCACCATCGTTGGTAAGAAGCAGCACTCCAGTGGTATTGCGGTCAAGGCGACCCACAGGATAGATGCGCTCAGGGCAAGCACCCTTTACAATGTCCATCACAGTCTTACGAGCCTGAGGATCGTCAGTGGTAGTCACGCAATCCTTTGGCTTGTTCAGCAACACATAGATCTTACGTTCAATAGAAACGGGCTGATCGTGGAACTTCACCTCGTCACCACGTTTAATCTTGGTACCCAATTCCTTCACCACTTCACCATTCACGGTAACCACACCAGCCTGGATGTACTCGTCAGCCTCGCGGCGAGAGCAGATGCCGGCATTAGCCAGGAACTTGTTCAGACGGATATCGTCATCAGGTGTATAGATTTCAGTATATTCAACAGGACGGTGGTTATTGATCTTCATACCACCCCTGCGCTGCTGCGGACGGCCTGGCTTGCCGAAGCGGCCACCTCCACCCTGACGTGGACGGAATGAGCGCTGATCGCCACCCTCGCTGTTATAGCGTGGACGGTAAGGACGCTGATCGCCACCTTCACTGTTATAACGAGGACGGTAAGGACGCTGATCGCCACCTTCTTCGCTGTTATAACGGGGACGGTAAGGGCGTTCGCTATTATTGTAACCGCCACCACCTTGATTGTAGCGTGGGCGATATGGACGCTGTTCGCCACCTTCGCCATTGCTGGTGAAACGAGGACGGTAAGGACGCTGTTCGCCACCTTCATTGCTGTTAAAACGAGGACGGTAAGGACGCTGCTCGCCACCCTCACCATTGCTGGTGAAGCGAGGGCGATAAGGACGCTGCTCACCTCCATTGCTGTGGTAACCTCTCTGCTGACGGTTGGAATTGTCTGCATTCGGATTAAAACGAGGGCGATAAGGCCTGTCGTTTGTGTAAACACGCTGTGGTCTTGATCCACGGTTGAAACCTTCAAATTGATTTCCATCGGCATTGCCGGCTGATTCGGCATTCTGCCACTTTTCGTCTTCTGTAATCATTTTACAAAGTTAATTAATTGTTTGTACTGCTTGGCCTCACGGCCAAATGTTTTTCTCTCGAGATTTAAATATTTTTTGTAATTATATGCCTGTATAATTCATTGGGGTAATGGCGCGCAGTTCCTGCTTCACTTCCTCACTCACCTCCAAGCTTTCGATGAAGTTGCGGATGGATGATTCGGTAATGGCTTCATTGGTGCGCGTCAGTGCCTTCAAAGCCTCGTAAGGATGTGGGTATGCTTCGCGACGTAGCACAGTCTGAATGGCTTCAGCCACCACACTCCAGCAGTCGTTCAGATCAGCATCGATTGCATCACGATTCAGCAACAGCTTGCGCAATCCTTTCAGCGTGCTCTGGATGGCAATGAGGCTATGTCCCATCGGCACACCGATGTTACGCAGCACGGTCGAGTCGGTAAGGTCGCGCTGAAGTCGAGAAACTGGCAACTTCATGGCCAAGTGCTGATAGATGGCGTTGGCTATGCCCACATTGCCCTCGGAATTCTCGAAGTCGATGGGGTTCACTTTGTGAGGCATGGCGCTGGAGCCCACCTCGCCAGCCTTGATCTTCTGGTGGAAATATCCCATGGAGATATACATCCAGCAATCTCTGTCAAGGTCCATAATGACAGTATTGATGCGACGCAGCGCATCGAACACAGCTGCCAGGTTGTCGTAGTTGGAAATCTGTGTAGTGAACTGCTCACGCTGCAAGCCCAGTTTCTCATCCACGAATTTATTGCCGAAATCTTTCCAGTCATAGGCAGGATAAGCCACATGATGTGCGTTATAGTTGCCTGTTGCGCCACCAAACTTAGCCGTGATTGGACATGCCTTCAGTAAATCGAGCTGCTGCTGTAGGCGATACACATACACCTCAATCTCCTTGCCTAAGCGGGTGGGAGAAGCAGGCTGACCATGTGTCTTGGCCAACATGGCGATGTCTTTCCAGTCAGCAGCATAGTCGGCCAACTGCTGGATGAGTTCCTGCAAAGCTGGATAAAACACCTCATTCAAAGCATCCTTGAGAGACAGCGGAACAGATGTATTGTTGATATCCTGCGAAGTGAGACCGAAGTGGATGAACTCCTTGTAGTCATCCAGTCCGCCAATCCTATCGAACTGCTCCTTCAGGAAATACTCTACAGCCTTTACATCGTGGTTGGTCACAGCCTCAATCTCCTTGATGCGGGCAGCATTGGCTTCGCTGAAGTGGCGGTAAATGTCGCGAAGCACCTCAAACACCTGATGATCCACCCCTGCCAACTGAGGGAGCGGCAACTCACACAGCGTTATGAAGTATTCCACCTCAACCTGCACACGATACTTAATCAAAGCATATTCAGAGAAATAAGCGGCAAGTGACTCAGTCTTACCTCTATAGCGCCCGTCGATAGGCGAAATGGCTGTCAGTTTATCTAATTCCATGCAATAATTTTATCCCTTTTCAATCATTTTAGGGTGCAAAGATAGTGATTTTTATTTTTATTTTGTGTACTTTTGGCCAATAAATTGTAAAAAAAACGTTTGTAATGAATGAGATCAACCATAATAAAACGAAAAACATGAAAACAAAAAGAATCTTTTTAGGCTTAATTGCTATGGCAACGGCACTTATAAGTGCTTCCGCACAGCAGTTCCAGTTGAATTCCACAGGCTATTTCACCAACCAAGGTGTGGACGTGATGGCATTCAACGATTTCTATCCTGAGGGTCATCAGGGAGGTATCAGCGTATTGATGAATGGGCATCGCATTGCCACCAACGGCGATATACGCATGGAGGCCACGCCTGGGCAATGGCAACCAGTACCTAAGCAGTTGAGCCGCAAGGTGGAAGGGAACAGTATTGTGACTACCCTCTGCTTCCCCGACTCTGCCCGCCACATGACGGGTTTCAACCCAATGGTTTATCCTGACTATGTATTCAATTATACCGTAAAGGCTGAAGCCCAAGGTGGTAGCATCGTGGTGACGGTGGACATCGACAAACCTGTGCCTCCACAGTTGCAAGGCAAAGTGGGTTTCAACCTGGAGTTCTTCCCTGGTTGGCTGTTTGGCAAGCCTTGGGTGATGGATGGCCAAAGCGGCATCTATCCACAGCAGCCTAACTCTCCCCTGGCATTCACCAAGCAGAATTTGGGATTCGACGGCAACTTCCACGATGGCAAAAAGCCGTTGGCCGACCCAAAACAGCTGAATGGCAAGGGATACAGTCCACTGATTGCCGACGATATTATCAGCGAACCTTATGCGGTGGGTAAGAAGTTCACTTCCCGCCCTGACGATCCTTACAGCAAGCTCACCGTTGAATCGCTCACGGGCGACTTGAAACTCTATGACGGACGCATGAACCACAACAATGGTTGGTTCGTGCTGCGCAGCGAGATTGCTCCTGGTGCCACCAAGGGTGCCGTGAAATGGATCATCACTCCAAACATTGTACCTGGATGGCTCTATACGCCTGTGATTCAGACCTCACAGGTGGGCTATCATCCCAATCAGCCTAAAGAGGCTATCATCGAAACAGATAGTCGCGACCAAGCTCGCGCAGAGGCTTTGATCATGAAGATTAGTGCTGAAGGAGAGAAAGTGGCCAAGACAGTGAGCCCAAAGGAATGGGGCAAGTTCCTACGCTACAACTATCTAAAAGTTGATTTCAGCGACATCACCGAGCCAGGTCTCTACCAAGTAAAATACGGAACTTCTGCCTCTTCGGTATTCAGAATCGACAAAGATGTATATGATAGAGGTGTTTGGCAACCCGTGATAGAATACTTCCTGCCAGTTCAGATGTGCCACATGCGAGTGAACGAGAAATATCGCGTATGGCACGATGCGTGCCACATGGACGATGCGCAGATGGCACCAGTGGGTAATCACATCGACGGTTACGACCAGCGTCCAGGACTCTCAAAATACCAAGCTCGTACCGTGGTGCCTGGCGTGAATGTGGGTGGCTGGCATGATGCAGGCGACTTCGACCTGCGTGTAGAATCACAAGCTGGCGAGGCTTACATCCTGACTATGGCTTACGAAGCTTTCCATCCAGAGATTGATGTGACAGCTATCGATCAGGTGAACCATGTGACTGAGATCCATCAGCCTGACGGCAAGAACGATATTCTGCAACAGATTGAGAATGGTGCTCTTACGGTGGTGAACAGTTACATCTCATTGGGACGACTCTATCGAGGCATTATCTGCAACAGCCTGCGTCAGTATGCCATGTTGGGCGATGCGGCTGCTATGACGGATGGCGTAATTGGCAACGATGACGATCGCTGGATTTTCACAGAAGACAATCCTGGCAGGGCTTTGAGCACAGCTGCCCAACTGGCTGCTGTTTCAAGGGTACTGAAGGGCTTCAACGACACATTGAGTGTGCATTGCCTGAACATTGCCACCACGATCTATGACCAGGTAGAAGCTAACGAACGACTGGCAAGTAGCAAGCTGCATGTGGCTGCAGAACTGTATCTTACCACTCAGCAACAGAATTACCTCAACTACTTTCTGGACAACCAGCAGGTAGTGATGCAGCAAATAGGCCGCACTGGTTGGTTTATGGCTCGCGTGGCCAAAATCATTGAAACCATGAAAGACAAAAAGGCTAAACAGTTTACCACAGCGTTCAAGACTGCATTGGCAACGCAGAAAGCCAACCTCGACAAGCAGGCTTCGGAAACACCTTATGGTGTGCCTTACCGCCCAAGCATCTGGGGAGCAGGTTGGGATATCCAACGCTTTGGCTATGAATACTATTTCTTGGCTTCAGCTTATCCTGAAATCTTCCCGAAAGATACCATCTACAATGCTTTGAACTTCATTTTGGGTTGTCACCCAGGCTCTAATCAGGCATCGTTTGCTTCGGGCGTAGGTGCTGAGTCGGCCACTGTGGCATACGGCTTGAACCGTGCCGACTGGAGCTACATCCCTGGTGGTGTGGTATCTGGTACAGCTCTCATTCGTCCAGACTTCCCAGAACTGTTGACGTTCCCATTCCTGTGGCAACAGGTTGAATATGTTTTGGGTGGTGGTTCATCACACTACATGTTCCTGGCTTTGGCTGCCCAGCAGATTAGTAAGAATTGATTTGTAAATCTTATATGATGAAAAAGTTAACAACAACATTATTCGCAGCGTTGATACTACATGTGTCAGCGCTGCATGCATCAAGCATTAGCGTAGAGCCTCAGGTTTGCGCCACCGATGCCATTTCCTTTACCGACCAACGCCCTTCAGCTGAGAAACGTCTGTTCCGTTCCGACGCTGTGGAGAAGACCATCCAACAGATGCAGGCTCGCCTGAAGAACCCGAAATTGGCGTGGATGTTCAGCAACTGTTTCCCTAACACACTGGATACCACCGTGCATTTCAGTAAGGATGCCAAGACGGGCAAGCCTGACACCTTTGTTTATACGGGCGATATCCATGCCATGTGGTTACGCGACTCGGGAGCTCAGGTATGGCCTTACGTACAGTTGGCCAACGAAGATGCCAAACTGAAAGAGATGGTGGCTGGTGTCATCAACCGCCAGTTTGCCTGCATCAACATAGACCCCTTTGCTAACGCATTCAACATGGAAGCGATTCCTGGTGGCGGCGAGTGGAAAACTGACATGACCGACATGAAGGATGAGTTGCACGAGCGTAAGTGGGAAATCGACTCGCTTTGCTACCCCATCCGCCTGGCCTTTGAATACTGGAAAGTAACAGGCGATGCCAGTGTATTCGATACGGTCTGGCTTGAAGCTATCCAGAACATTCTGAAGACTTTCCGCGACCAGCAGCGTAAGGAGAGCAAGGGCAGCTATCGCTTTATGCGCCGCACCGAACGACAGTTCGACACCATGAGCAACGACGGTTGGGGAGCTCCTGTGAAACCTGTGGGCCTGATAGCTTCGGCTTTCCGTCCATCTGACGATGCAACGGTATTCCTGTTCTTAGTGCCATCCAACTTCTTCGCAGTGAAATCTTTGCGTCAGGCGGCAGAGATCCTGACCAGCGTGAACAAACGCAGCGATTTGGCTCAGCAATGTACCGCTTTGGCCAACGAGGTGGAGCAGGCTTTGCAGCAGTATGCCATCTACGACCATCCGAAATATGGTAAGATGTATGCCTACGAGGTGGACGGCTTCGGCAACCACCTACTGATGGATGATGCCAATGTGCCTTCATTAATATCCATGCCTTATTTAGGACTGATGGACATCAACGACCCTATCTACCAGAACACCCGTCGCTTTGTGTGGAGTGAAGACAATCCTTATTTCTTCCGCGGCAAGGCTGGCGAGGGTATTGGAGGTCCACACATTGGTCACGATATGCCTTGGCCTATGAGCATCATGATGCGTGCATTTACCTCGCAGGACGATCAGGAAATCAAGCAGTGTATCAAGATGTTGATGGACACCGATGCCGGCACAGGCTTCATGCATGAATCATTCCACAAGGACGATGCTACCCATTTCACCCGCGCATGGTTTGCTTGGCAGAACACCCTGTTTGGCGAGTTGATCATCAAGCTGGTGAACGATGGCAAGTTGAATTTATTGAATAGTATTGAGTGATTTTGGAAAAAAATGACTATCTTCGCACCCGATTTTAACAAACAAGACAAGATTGAATGGAAACATTTTTGATAAAAGCGGTGCAGCTGATGCTGAGCCTTTCGCTATTGGTAGTAATCCATGAAGGTGGTCACTTCTTCTTTGCCAAACTATTCAAGACAAGGGTCGAGAAGTTCCGTCTATTCTTCGACCCTTGGTTCACCCTGCTGAAATTCAAGCCTAAGAACAGCGAGACGGAATACGGACTTGGCTGGATACCTCTGGGTGGCTATGTGAAGATTGCTGGCATGATCGACGAATCGATGGACCTGGAACAGATGAAGCAACCCGCTCAACCCTGGGAGTTTAGGGCCAAGCCAGCTTGGCAACGACTGCTCATCATGATTGGCGGCGTACTCTTCAACTTCCTGCTGGCGTTGTTCATCTACTCAATGATTCTTTATGCTTGGGGTGACTCCTATATTCCTGTTCAGAAGGCTCCGTTGGGCATGCAGTTCAACGAAACCGCCCACAATGTGGGATTTCAGGATGGCGACGTTCTCATATCGGCCGATGGCAAGCCCTTGGAACGAATGGGTACCGACCTGCTGATGAGTGTGGTAGATGCCCGTCAGGTAACCGTACTGCGTGGCGGTCAAGAGGTGTCTGTATATATCCCCGATGATATGATCAATCGTTTGATGGAAGACAGCGTGACCTTCACAGCTTTCCGTATGCCGTTCGTGGTGGATAGTCTGAGTGTAGGCTCTCCTGCACAACTGGCAGGCATGCTGCCTGGCGACAGCATCATTGCCATGAACGGACAAACTCCTTTGGCATACAATGATTTCTCGCAAGAGATGCAACGTCGCCGTGATTCCAAGAGCGATGATCATGCTGTGTCGCTGACCATCATGCGTCAGGGAGTTCGTCAGGAGTTGACTATCAACACTGATGACGATTTCAAACTGGGTGTCTATCCTGTTACCAGCACGGCGAAGTTGATGCCTGTAGTAAAGACCGACTATGGTTTCTTTGCTTCATTCCCAGCTGGTATCACTTTAGGTGTGAACACGTTAAAGGGTTATGTAAATCAACTGAAGTACGTTTTCTCTAAGGAGGGAGCCAAGCAGTTGGGTGGTTTCGGCACCATCGGCAACATTTTCCCTGCTTCATGGGATTGGCACCAGTTCTGGTATATGACAGCGTTCCTGAGCATCATTCTGGCGTTCATGAACATCCTGCCTATCCCTGCGTTGGATGGCGGCCATGTGCTGTTCCTACTCTACGAGATCATTGCCCGTCGCAAACCGAGCGATAAGTTTATGGAGCGCGCAGAAGTGGTGGGTATGGCCATTCTATTTGGTTTGCTCATCTGGGCAAATTTGAACGACGTCATCAGGTTTCTATTCTAATTATTGACGATTGACAATTGACGATTAAAAGGGTTATATGGATATTGGGAGTAATGCTATTCTCTTTGCCATCATTTGGCAAAGACGATTTGAGAGCATTGTATGACTCACTGGATTATGCAGTGGCTCATAAAGGCTTGTATGCCCAAGAGAAGACCAAGCGAATTGACGAGATTCGTAGTGCGCTCTCCTACCCTAACCTCAACGATGTCAATAAATACGTAGTGTATAATCAGCTCTATAACGAGTACTGGAAGTTCGATCTCGATTCGGCCATTCATTATGCCCGCTTAGAGGTGGAGACTGCCATCCGCATAAACGATGACTACCGCCAAACTCAGGCTGAGTTTCAGTTGGCCACCTCATACGCCATGCATGGTATGTATCTTCAAGCTGAACAGATTCTGAACAAGCATAGTGTGGAAAAATTGCCAAAGGATCTACGAGCGGAATATTACAACGCCAATATCCAGTTCCTACAATATTACCTCTACACTTCCAACTCCCCTGAGGATGAGATGATGCAGAGGAATTATCGCGACTCGCTCTATGCTACACAGGATCAATCATCTATCGAATACCGTCTCGCCCTGGTGGAACGTATGCCTGAGAATCAGCGACTGGCTGGCTATACCCGGCTGATCGACCTCGTGGAGCGATATTCACCTCTTTACGCGCGTATTTCTTATAACATCGGTACCATCTATGCCCAGCAGAACAATCGCGACGAGGCGAAGAAAAACCTCATCCGATCGGCTTTGTCAGACATCTTCAACGTAACCCGCGAGAACCAGTCCATTTATGAACTGGCACTCTTGTCCTATGAAGATGGTGACTATGCCCGCGCTTACCGCTATGCCCAATCTTCTTTCGAAGATGCCATCACGGCAGGTATCCAATTCCGTGTGGCCCAAGTTTCTGGCTTCTACTCAATTATCACTGATGTATATCAGCGCCGCGAGGCAGACGACAAGCAGTCGCTTATCAATATCATCGTGCTGAGCGGCATCCTGTTACTGTGCCTCATCATTGCCGTATTTTTCATCTTCCAACAGCTGAAGAAAATCATGCGTATCCGTAAAGACTTGGCCAACAGTAACGACGAGCTGCAACGCCTCAACGAAACGCTGAATAAAATGAACGCCCAGCTGCACAGTAGCAACTCGTTGTTACAGGAAAACAATGCCATCAAAGAGCAATACATCGGACAGTTCTTCAACATCTGCTCGGGCTATATCGACAAGATTGGCGATTACCAAAACGTGCTCTACCGCCTGGCAGTGAACAAGCATTACGACGAACTGGTGAAGAAACTGCGCTCTACCACCCTCATAGACTCCGAGACTGAAGCACTGTACCATCACTTCGACACCATCTTCCTGAACCTCTTCCCTACCTTCGTGGCTGACCTCAACTCACTGCTGCGTGAAGAAGAGCGAATAGTGCTGAAACAAGATACCCTGCTCAACAAAGAGCTGCGTATCTACGCCTTGCTTCGACTGGGAATTACCGACAGCGAGAAGATAGCCAACTTCCTGCGCTGCTCCACCAGTACCATCTACAACTATCGCACCAAAATGCGAAATCGTGCCATCGACAAGAACACATTTGAAGACAAATTTATCAATAATTAGTCGGTTTTAACTTTCTAAAACTTCTACATTTTATCTCATCACAAAAACATTCATATAACTGACAATAAAGCAAATATAATTTTAAACAATCTACATTTTTATATTGATTATTCGCGCGTATAAATAAGTTCTGTAAATTTGCTTACGAAAATTTTGGCAAGATGTCAGGATTAGTAACTAACAACGTTGAATAAACATTTAAAAAAACATCGTTTATATGGATAATACCATGATTAAAGTGGGTCTCATCGGATTCGGCAGAATGGGCCGCTTTTATTTACACGAGTTCCAAAGAAACAAGAATTGGCAAGTTACTTACATTTGCGATCCTTTCGATAAGGCGCAGGAAATGGCACGCGATTATTGCCCCACTGCAAAGGTGACAGGCAATGAGGACGATGTGTTCAATGATCCCGATGTGGATGTGGTGGCACTTTGTGCTTTGGCCGACTCACGCAAGTCGCAAATCCTGAAAGCGCTGGCTCATGGCAAGCATATCATCTCGGAGAAACCCATTGCCATGCTACCAGAGGACGAATGGGAACTGGTGAAAGCAGTAGGCGAGAGCGACCGCTTGGCAACTGTCAACCTCTACCTGCGCAGTTCATGGTATCATCATCAGCTGAAACAATTCATCGACGAAGGTGAGCTGGGCGAATTGGCCATCATCCGCATCTGCCACATGACCCCAGGTTTGGCTCCAGGCGAAGGACACGAAGCCGAAGGTCCTTCATTCCACGACTGCGGCATGCACTATTGCGATATCACCCGTTGGTATGCCCAGAGCGAGTACAAGACCATGCATTCGCAGGCGATACGTATGTGGAACTATAAAGACCCCTGGTGGTTGCAGGCTCACGGCACCTTCGACAATGGCATCGTTTACGACATTACTCAAGGTTTCGTTTATGGACAGATGTCGAAAGACCAAACCCACAACTCTTACATTGATTTGATTGGTACTCACGGTATTGCCCGCATGACACACGACTTTAAGACCGCAACGGTAGAATTGCGAGGCATCACCAAGACCGTTACCATCAACAAGCCCTATGGTGGCAAGAACATTGACGTGATGATCGAGAAATTTGCCCAAAGCATCCGCAACGGCAAACTCGACATGACCCTCCCGTCATTACGTGACTCAGCCATCGCATCTCAGTTTGCTTGGGATTGCCTGGCTGACGCCCGCACGCATGACTTGCCAGCCATCGGTGACCTTGAGACTTTGGAGCAGATCCGTTACCGTCGTGCCCACATGACCAATGGCTACGGATTGCTGCATCAGACCGTAAGCAAATGAAAAAAAACAATTATTCACAACTTTATTAACCAATAATCTATAAGTATTATGTCAAACTTATCAAGAAGAAGTTTCCTGAAAACCGGTGCAGCCGCTTTCGCAGGATTCACCATCGCGCCTAACCTTATTTTAGGCAAGAGTCACGCACACGTTGCTCCAACCGATAAGCTGAACATTGCAGCTGTTGGTGTGGGTGGCCGTGGTGCCAGTGTTTTGAGAGGTATGGAAGCAGAAAACATCGTAGCCATTGCCGATGTTGACTGGGGTTATGCAAAACCTGTCATGGACAGATACCCAAACGCTAAAAAGTTCAAAGACTATCGCCAGATGTA
>CACZRQ010000026.1 GCA_902783615.1 uncultured Bacteroidales bacterium
CTCGTCGGTGCCAGGCTCGAAATCGATTTCCGGCTTGATGATGTGATACAATGATTTCTCGTTACCTTCAGCTTCCTGGCGTGCTTCCTCAGAGTTCAGCACGTCGTAAGGACGGGATGCCACTTGCTCAACCAGAGCCTGTGGCGGGCGTATGCCCTTAAATGGTTTTACTGTTGCCATAATCTTTCAAAATTTACTTTTGGACTGCAAATTTACAAAACCCTTTTCGGATTAGAAAGGATTCAGGCAATATATTTTCTAAATCATGGTGGTTGAAAACTTTTCAACCTGTATATTTTGTATTTCAAGAAATAAGGTGTATCTTTGCACCCTTGTTAAAGAGAAACAGTTAAAAGAGTGATATAATGAGTAAGAATTTTACAGAATATTCAGGCTTTAACCTGTCGGATATCAACAAGGAAGTGTTGGCATCTTGGGAGAAAAACCGTATCTTCGAGAAGAGTATGACAGAACGTGAAGGCTGTCCTTCCTACGTGTTCTACGAGGGTCCGCCTTCAGCCAACGGTATGCCGGGCATCCACCATGTGATGGCCCGTTCCATCAAGGATGTGTTCTGCCGTTTCAAGACCATGAAAGGTTTCCAAGTGAAGCGTAAAGCTGGCTGGGACACTCATGGACTGCCTGTGGAGTTAGGCGTGGAGAAAGCGTTGGGAATCACGAAGGAAGATATTGGCAAAACCATCACTGTGAAGGAATACAATGCAGCCTGCCGCAAGGATGTGATGAAGTTTACCAAGGAGTGGACAGACTTGACGCACAAGATGGGCTACTGGGTGGATACCGATGATCCTTATATCACTTACGACAACCGTTACATCGAGACCCTGTGGTGGCTCTTGGGACAGCTCTACAAGAAGGGGTTGCTCTACAAGGGTTATACCATCCAACCCTATTCGCCTGCTGCTGGAACAGGATTGAGCTCTCATGAGTTGAACCTGCCTGGCTGTTATCGCGACGTGAAAGATACCACTGTGGTGGCACAGTTCAAGATGCTCGACCCCAAGCCGGAGATGGCAGAGTGGGGAACACCCGTGTTCATTGCATGGACTACTACACCATGGACATTGCCTTCGAACACAGCGCTTTGCGTGGGTCCTAAGATTGATTATGTAGCCGTTCAGAGCTATAATAGCTATACGGGTGAACCTATCACGGCTGTGTTGGCTAAGGCTCTGCTTTATGCTCATTTCAACCAGAAGGGTGAGAACCTGCCGTTGGAAGACTATAAGAAAGGCGACAAGGTGGTGCCATTCAAGGTGGTAGGTGAGTATAAGGGTACCGATCTGTTGGGCATGAAGTACGAGCAGTTGCTGAAGTTTGTGAAACCAGTGGAAGTGGACGCTGAAGGCAAATGGCATGAAGCTGCCGACAAGGCTTTCCGTGTGATTCCTGGAGATTATGTGACTACTGAAGATGGTACGGGTATTGTGCACATCGCACCTACCTTTGGTGCCGACGATGCCTTTGTGGCTCGCAATGCAGGCATCCCTCCCTTGTTTATGTACACCAAGAAAGGCGAATATCGCCCAATGGTTGACCTGACAGGTAAGTTCTTCGATACTGCCGACTTGGACGAAGATTTCGTGAAGCAATGCGTGAACTACGAGGTTTACAAGGAATATGAGGCTCGCTGGGTGAAGAATGCCTATGATCCTCAGTTTACAATCAATGGCAAATATGACGATAAGGCGGCTGCTCAAGCTGAGAGTTTGGATGTGTATATCTGCATGAAGATGAAGGCCGACAACCTGGCATTCAAGATTGAGAAGCATGTGCACAATTATCCTCATTGCTGGCGTACCGATAAGCCTGTTCTGTATTATCCATTGGATAGTTGGTTTATCCGTTCCACAGCTTGCAAAGAACGCATGATTGAATTAAACAAAAACATTAACTGGAAGCCGGAAAGTACTGGTACTGGGCGTTTTGGTAAGTGGTTGGAGAACCTGAACGATTGGAATCTGAGCCGCTCTCGCTACTGGGGTACCCCTTTGCCAATCTGGCGTACGGAAGATAATGCTGAGGAGATTTGCATCGAGAGCGTTGAGCAACTCTACAACGAAATAGAGAAGGCTGTGGCTGCTGGTGTGATGACCTCTAATCCATACAAGGATGCTGGTTTCGAGCCTGGTGTCAATACCCAGGAGAATTACGATAAAATTGATTTGCACCGTCCGTTTGTGGACGACATCACTTTGGTTTCTGCTTCTGGCAAACCCATGAAGCGTGAAGCCGACCTGATTGATGTGTGGTTCGACTCTGGCTCAATGCCATACGCTCAGATCCATTATCCGTTTGAGAACAAGGAGCTGCTCGACTCGGGCAAGGTGTTCCCTGCTGATTTCATTGCCGAGGGTGTGGATCAGACCCGTGGTTGGTTCTTTACCTTGCATGCCATCGCTACAATGGTGTTCGATAATGTGTCGTTCAAGAATGTGATATCCAATGGTTTGGTGTTGGATAAGAATGGCGAGAAGATGTCGAAGCGATTGGGTAATGCCGTCGATCCGTTTGGTGTGATTGAGCAATATGGATCCGACCCAGTGCGTTGGTATATGCTCACCAACTCATCACCTTGGGATAACCTGAAGTTCGATGTTGATGGAGTGGAGGAAGTGCGTCGTAAGTTCTTCGGCACCTTATACAACACCTATTCATTCCTGGCATTATATGCCAATGTGGATGGATTCAAGTATGCCGAGGCCGATGTGCCTGTGAATGAGCGTCCTGAGATTGACCGTTGGATTCTCTCTGAACTGAATACCTTGATCAAGCAAGTAGATGCCAACCTGAATGACTATGAACCTACGAAGGCTGGTAGATTGATTCAGGACTTCGTGAACGACAACCTGAGTAACTGGTATGTTCGCCTGAACCGCAAGCGTTTCTGGGGTGGAGGCATGACTCAGGATAAGCTCGCTGCATATCAGACTCTCTATACCTGTCTGGAAACTGTGGCCAAGCTGATCGCTCCGTTCTCACCATTCTATGCTGATAAGCTGTATATGGACTTGATTGCCGTAACGGGTAGGGACAATGTGGAGTCTGTGCATCTGGCTAAGTTCCCTATGTGCAACGAAACATTGATTGACAAGGAGTTGGAGGCTCGCATGGAAATGGCTCAGCAAATCACCTCTATGGTGTTGGCTCTGCGTCGCAAGGTGAACATCAAGGTTCGTCAACCTCTACAGAGCGTGATGGTGCCTGTGAACGATGAAGCTCAACGTGCTCATATCGAGGCTGTAAAGGATTTGGTGAAGAATGAGGTGAATGTGAAGGAACTCAACTTCGTGGATAACGCTGCTGGTATCTTGGTGAAGAAGGTGAAGTGTGATTTTAAGAAGCTGGGTCCTAAGTTTGGCAAGCAGATGAAGGCCGTAGCTGCTGCTGTGGCTGGCATGAGCCAGGAAGACATCAACCGCATGGAGAACGAAGGTAAGTTCACTTTCGTGCTGGATGGTGCCGAGGCTGTGGTGGATGCTGCTGATGTGGAGATCTTCAGCGAGGATATCCCTGGATGGCTGGTGGCTAACGAGGGTAAGCTGACGGTGGCATTGGAGGTGACCATCACTGAGGAGCTGCGTCAGGAAGGAATCGCTCGCGAACTGGTGAATCGCATCCAGAACTTGCGCAAGCAGAGTGGTTTGGAAATAACCGATAAAATCAACATTACCCTGTCGAAGAACAAGTTGACTGACGATGCTGTTGAGTCATTTAAAGACTATATCTGCAATCAGGTGTTGGGCGCAAGTCTCACCTTGGTTGATAGTGTAGCTGATGGCGTGAAACTTGACATGGATGACTTTGAACTGGAAGTGAAAATTGAAAAAATACAATAATATACCTTAAAATCTAAGAGATATGACAACAGAAAAAACAAGATACTCCGATGCCGAATTAGAGGAGTTTAAGCAGATTATTTTAGAGAAGCTGGCAGTGGCTCAGAAGGATTACAATCAGATGATGGCCAGCTTGAGTGGCGCAGACAGCAATGGTACAGACGACACATCGCCAACATATAAGGTGATTGAAGACGATGCATTCGCCCTGTCGAAGGATGAGACTATCCGTTTGGCACAGCGTCAGCAGAAGTTCATCAAGAGTCTGCAGGCAGCTTTGGTGCGCATCCAGAACAAGACGTATGGCATTTGTCGTGAAACAGGAAAACTCATTCCTGCAGAGCGTTTACGTGCCGTTCCCCATGCTACGCTGAGCATTGAAGCTAAGAGAAATAGATGATTGAACATTGACAATTGATGATTGCCCATTGAGATTAGTAAATTACAAAGGATGGATGTCGGCAGCAATCATTGTGCTGTTGCTGTTGATTGATCAGGTCATCAAGATCTACATCAAGACCCACATGTTCCTGCATGAAAGCATACGTGTGACGGACTGGTGCTATATCTTCTTTACCGAGAACAACGGTATGGCTTTCGGCATGCAGATATTCGGAAAGCTGTTCCTCACCTCGTTCCGCATTGTAGCCGTTGCAGCCATCATCTGGTGCTTGTATAAGTTTGTGAAGGCGAACTTGAAAACGGGTTTCTTGATTTGTGTGAGTCTGATCCTTACGGGTGCCGTTGGGAATATCTTCGACAGTGTGCTGTATGGTGTGATGTTTAGCGAGAGCACATTCTCACAAATCGCTACTTTTATGCCAGAAGGTGGAGGATATGCGCCATTGCTCTATGGGAAGGTGGTGGATATGTTCTATTTCCCCCTCATTGAAGCCAACTGGCCAGCATGGATGCCATTCGTAGGTGGAGAGCATTTCGTGTTTTTCAGTCCGATCTTTAACTTTGCCGATTCATGCATCTCTGTGGGTATTGTGGCCCTGCTCATTTTCTACGGCAAATACGTGAATCATGCTTTTGATGTGCTGAAAGTCAAGGAGTCATGAAATCGATGCGCAATATTCCATTATGCCTGAGCATGCTGTTTCTTGCAGCATGCTTTTTGGCATGTGGACCAGAAAGGCCCGACTATGTCTTATCGGATAGCCAGATGGAAGCGCTACTTTACGACTATCATGTGGCCAAGGCCTTGGGCGATTTGGAGTCGCCATCTAACAAGTACAAGACCACCATCTACTATATGTCGGCTTTCGAAAAGCACCACACCACTGAGGAGCAGTTCGACTCCACATTGGCTTGGTATTCAAGGAATCCCGATGCCTTTGATAGGGTTTATCAGCGTCTTATCAAGCGCATACAGGATGAGAAAGCGGCCTTGGATCGTTCCATCGCCATTAGTGGAAATAATAGGGGAGTGACACAACGAGGTGACAGTGTGAACATCTGGAGGAATGTGCCGATGTTCAGTCTGACGAATCATGAATACGACAATAGACTGACGTTCCAATACGAGAACGATGAGAACTTTGAGGATCATGACACCTTGCGTTTGATGGCCCGTTTCCGTTATATCAATTCCCATAAACGCATCAATTCCAATGAAGCAGCCATCGTGACTCTTTCCATTCGCTATCGCAACGACAGTATAATCAGTGAGATGCATCGGGTGCTGAATGATAGCAAGCATATTCTCACGCTTTATAGCAATAAGAATGGACGCATTCGCGAGGTGTATGGAGCCATCTATCTTCCTAAACAAAATGAAAATCGCATATTACTGGTTGATAGCGTAGCCCTCATCCGTCTGCATGCTAAGGAGCAATAAATCTTCTCCTGAATTCAGCACAAGTAATCGCTGTGGCAACAGCTACATTCAACGACTCGGAGGTTTCTTTACCTGTAGGATAATTGGGTATAAACAACTTTCTATTAATGAGGCTTCGCACTTCTGGAGTAATGCCATTGCCCTCGTTTCCCATCACAATCAAGCCTGTTTCACTCAGCGACTGGGTGTAAATGTTGGTGCCATCGAGGAAAGTACCATAAACAGGAATGTTTTTCAGGCTGCCAATCAACTCTTTCAAAGATAGATAATGCACATGCACACGAGCCAATGCTCCCATGGTGGCTTGCACCACTTTAGGGTTATAGACATCAGCCGTTCCAAAAGAACAGAATATGTGTTCTATGCCAAACCAGTCGGCTATGCGGATAATCGTTCCTAAGTTGCCTGGATCTTGTACGTCGTCAAGTGCAAGACACAGTTGAGTTGCTGTCACAGATGCATCCACCTGCTCCTTTCTTTGCTCGAACACGGCTATCACATCCTGTGGGGTTTTCAACAAGCTTGCCCTTTGCAGTTCATCTGGCGACGCCACCTCTTTTTCATCTGCTTGAACCAGTGGATGAACCTCCATCCATTTGGCCGTTGCTGCTAAGTAACGACAATGGAAATGACCCAGTAAATCACCTGTCAGTTTGGGTCCTTCAGCCACGAAAACACCTTCTTCACGGCGTGTTTTCTTCTGCTCCAACGAGCGGATATACTTGATTTTATTCTTGGAAATAGGCATACATACTAAATTTTTGGCAAAAGTACGGTATTTTTGGGAAAAATCAGCTAATTTTACAACCGAAATGTGCAAATGATGATGAATGCGTGGTTCCAACATAGGGTGAAACATGCACTGTGGACAATGGTTCTGTTCATGGTGGCGGGCTGTTCTTCCACTAAATATGTGCCAGAAGGCGACTATCTGTTGGATGAGGTGAGCGTTTCTTCCGACAACAAGGAGGTGAAGACCACCGACCTGAACATGTTTATTCGCCAACAACCTAACACCAAGTGGTTCAACCTGATCAAGACTCAGCTATATATTTATAACATGTCGGGTAGGGACACCACCAAATGGGTGAATAGGGCTTTGCGCAGGGTAGGCGATGCCCCTGTCATCTTTAGCGTGGATGAAACGGAACGTTCGCGACAGGAGATTGAAAAGGCTGTGAGGAATCTGGGTTATATGGGAGCTGTGGCTGAGACGGATACGGTGACGAAAGGAAAGAAGATAGAGTTGTCGTATAACGTTAAGACGGGTAGGGCCTACAAAGTGCGCTCCATCAGCTACAACATTCCCGATTCAGCCATTTGGAACCACATGCAACAAGACTCGGCATCTACCTTGCTTCATGAAGGCATGAACATGGATATCAATGTGCTCGACAACGAGCGCTCACGCATCACATCGCTGTTGCAACAGAATGGCTACTATCGTTTCAACAAAGAATATATCACTTATTCGGCCGATACCACACGCAATACTTATCTGATTGACCTCACCATGCACTTGGAACCTTATCGTGTGACTACTGATAGCATACAGGTGAATCATCCCAAATATTATGTGAATCAGGTGCATTTCCAAACCGATTACAATATGTTGGAGAGTGAGGTGGGCGAGTTGTTGCCTGAAGATTCAATGGTGTATAAGGGCTATCCGATGATTTATCGAGGCAGGCCATTTATGCGTCCCCGTGTGCTGGTAGGTAACCAGCGCTTGCAGAAGGGAGAATTGTACGATGGGGATGCTGTGCAGCAAACCTATCAGAATTTCAACCGTTTGCCTGTGATTCGTTATACCAACATCCGCTTTGAGGAGTTTCAGCGTAATGACTCTTCTTTTGTAGATGCCTATATCCAGCTCACGAAGAACAAGTTGCGCTCCATTTCGTTTGAAGTGGAAGGTACCAACTCTGCAGGCGACTTGGGAGCAGCCGCTGCTGTGTCGCTCAGCAATCGAAACCTGTTCAGGGGATCTGAAACATTGACCCTCCGTCTCAGAGGTGCCTATGAGGCTGTGTCTGGTCTGCAGGGCGACTATCGCAACGAGAGTTATACGGAACTGAGTGCCGAGACATCGATTAACTTCCCTCGCATCCTGTTTCCTTTCCTGAGTCATAGCATCGTGAATCGCATACAAGCCAACACCTTGTTCGAGTTGCGCTACAACTTTCAGTTGCGACCAGAGTTTACCCGCATCATCGCCTCTACGGGTTGGAGCTACCAATGGGGATTCAAGCAACAACGCTATCGCAATCGCTTCGATTTGATAGACGTGAACTACCTCTATATGCCTTGGATTCATCCTGATTTCAAAAAACGTTATCTCGACCAGCAAGACAACTACATTGTGCGCTACAACTATGAGGATCGACTGATTGTGCGTTCTGGCTATACCTTTATCTATAATAGCCGAGGGGCAAGCATGTCGTCGAATATCTTCAATGGTACTTCCTATACCTTACGAGTCAACATCGAGGAAGCTGGCAACTTGCTTTATGGTTTGGCAAAACTGTCGAGGATGAGGAAGAACAGCGACGGTGAATATGCTATTTTGAACATTCCTTTTGCCCAGTATATCAAAGCTGATTTCGACTTCGCCAAGAATATCGCCATCGATAATCGCAACTCCATCGCCTATCATTTGGCTTTCGGCATCGCAGTGCCCTATGGTAATGCGGAGATGATTCCGTTTGAGAAACGTTATTTCGCAGGTGGTGCCAACAGTGTGAGAGGATGGTCGGTTCGTAGTCTCGGACCAGGTTCTTTTCCTGGAGATGGCAATTTCATGAATCAGACGGGCGATTTGAAGATGGAGGGTAGCTTGGAGTATCGATCCAACTTGTTCTGGAAACTGGCTGGTGCTGTTTTCGTCGATGCAGGCAATGTGTGGACCTTGCGGAATTATGAGAGTCAGCCAGGTGGTCAGTTCCGTTTCAACAAGTTCTACAAGCAGATTGCCGTAGCCTATGGCATTGGTTTCCGCATCGATTTGGGTTTCTTCATCCTGCGTTTCGATGGGGGTATGAAGGCCGTCAATCCTGCATACGAAAAAGGTCGCGACCGTTATCCGATTATCCATCCAAGATTCAGTCGCGACTTTGCTTTCCACTTTGCTGTAGGCTATCCGTTCTAAACCTTTAGCTTACTGGTTTGTATGTGGGCACCAAGATCTTCATGCAAATCCATCCAATCAAATAAGCCACAGAGCAATAGCAGAAGATGATGAAATAGCCTGCTGGCTTACCCTGGAATCCCAAGAATACCATTTGCGTAGTATCCGCATAATCAAACAGTTTACCAGAACCATAGTTGATGAGGAACGAACTCAAACCACCTGCAGCACTGTTCAAACTCGTAATGGTAGCAATGGCTCGATGGGGGAACAAGTCACTACCCACAGAGTACAGGTTTGCCGACCAAGATTGATGGGCAGCACCCACTAAACCAATCAATATGATTGGATACCAGTAGGAATAATTGCCCAAAGGTTGCGCAAACAAACCTAACAAGGGGAACAAAGCAAACACCAGCATTGCTCTCATGCGCGACTTATAGGCGTTCCAACCCGTTCGATTGATGATGATGGTGGGCAACTTGCCACCATAGAGCGATAGCATCGTGATGGCATAAAGCACAAATATCAGCATCTGAGCCATTGGATTATCCGATGACAATCCATAAACATCTGACAGATAGGCAGGTGTCCAGAACAGGAAGAACCACCACACGCAATCAGTTACAAATTTGCCAATCAGTATAGCCCAGGTCTGCCGCAACTTCAAACATTGCATCACCGTGTATTTGGGCAGCCCTTCCTCTTCCTTAGGCTCAGCTTGCTGCACAACTCCATCTTGTTGGATATAAGCCAATTCGGCAGCATTCACATACTTGTGCTCTGTGGGTTTGTCGTAGATGAAGACCCAGAAAGCCATCCAGATGAAACCCAAGGCACCAATGATGATGAAGGCCATTTCCCATCCATTGCCCACACCCATGTTCTTGAAATAGCGAGCCAGTATGGGGATGCTCAGTGGAGCCACCAGTGCACCCACCGTTGATCCTGCATTGAAGATAGAGGTGGCAAAAGCACGATCTTTCTGAGGAAAATACTCTGCTGTTACCTTCACTGCCGAAGGGAAGTTGCCTGCTTCACCACATGCCAGGATGATGCGAGCTGCAATGAAGAAATACACACTCACCAAAGCAATCATCGAAGCCGTTTCACCAACGGCACCCACCATGCTGGCAGCACTGTCAAGACCCACCACTTGTTGGGTAGCCCATCCGCAGAGAGCATGAAGGCAGGCACCAGCCGACCAGATGGCAATGGCCCATAGATAGCCACGTTTTGTGCCTAACCAGTCGATGATGCGACCCGAGAATATGTTGGCAATCGCATAGACAATCGAGAAAACCGCTGCCACATTGCCATAATCAGAGTCACTCCAATGAAACTCAGGTGCAATGAAATCCTTCCACGTCAGCGACAGCACTTGGCGATCCAAGTAGTTCACGGTAGTAGCCAAGAAAAGCATGATGCAGATAACCCATCGCACATTGCTCATCTTTTGTTGTACATTTTTCGAGTCCATATTTTTCTTTCTTTGTTTTTAAATTTTCTTTTCGATTGTTAAAACATTATGATTATCCTTATATTCATATTGCACATCATCCATCATGGTGTTGATGAGCAGGATGCCCAGACCACCAATGCGACGCAGTTTCCATGATAGGGTGGTGTCAGGCTTTTCCTGCTTAAGGGGATTGAAAGGTATGCCTGCATCTATGAAGCGAATCGTGATGCGGTCGGTTTTTGTAATTTCCACATTCAGAAAGCCATCGAAATCTTCAGGATAGGCATAGCCCGTTATGTTCATGATTATTTCCTCGCAAGCCAAACGGAAGGCATAAACAACTTTTTTGCTGCACGAAGAAACTTCGGGCGATACCAGGATGGCTTTGAGTATCTCGCGAGCCCTCCCTTTGATTGGTTGGAAATTCAGTTCACTCATAACAGTTACCTTCCCACTAAGATGATGATGGAACGCGGACCAACCAACACCTCGTGCTGGTTGTCGATAATTGGCTCATCGCCAGGTTCGAAGATGTCGAAAGGCGAATTCATGCCGGTATTGGCGAAAACATGCCAAGCCATGTCTTGAGGCAACTGAGGCAGCTCGAAGCCGTGCATCTCCCAATGCATGTTCATGGCCACATAGATGAAATCGTCGGCTTGTCCGTTGGTTATGGCATAGCGTCCGTTCAGCATGAAGGCGGTGGTGAGATTGTTGAAGCCGCTTTCTGGCTGCCAAGCTTTAACACCATGCCATGAGAAGTCTGGATAGCCTAACTGACGATAGTCGCTGTGTGTGAGATGCTCTTCGTAACGAAGCACCTTGTGCTGATGACGGAACTTGATCATGAGCTTGAAAAAGCGGAAGATATCAGCATTCTTCTGCAGATTGTTCCAGTCGAGCCAAGCAATCTCATTATCTTGACAATAGGCGTTGTTGTTGCCTTTCTGCGAGTTGCCCATCTCATCGCCTGAGAGTACCATAGGGATGCCTTGGCTGACCATGAGCATGGAGAAGGCATTCTTGATTTGCTTGTGACGAAGGCTGATGATTTCTGGATTTTCGGTTTCGCCCTCACAGCCGCAGTTCCAACTGTTGTTGTGGTTCTCGCCATCACGGTTGTCCTCACCATTGGCTTCGTTATGCTTTTCGTTATACGACACAAGATCCATCAGTGTGAAGCCATCGTGTGCCGTGATGAAGTTGACACTTGCCTTGATGCCTCGTTTCTGTGAAGCATAGAGGTCTGGAGAACCAATGATGCGTTCTTTCACATCGGCCAGCACTTGCTCGTCGCTCTTCAGGAAACGGCGAATGCTGTCGCGGAACTTTCCGTTCCATTCCGCCCAACGTCCCCATGATGGAAACGAACCTACCATATAGAGACCGCCTGCATCCCAAGCTTCGGCAATCAACTTGGTCTTGCCCAAAATGGGGTCGTGGGCCAGTGATTCCAGCAAGGGTGGGTTCGACATTGGATTGCCGTTTTGGTCGCGTCCCAAAATGGCTGCCAAGTCGAAGCGGAAACCGTCAACGTGATAGTCTGTCACCCAGTAGCGCAGACTTTCCACAATCATATCTCGCACATTGGGATTGTTGCAGTTCAGTGTGTTGCCGCATCCGCTGAAGTTGTAATAATAACCCTCTGGTGTGAGCATATAATAGGTCTTGTTGTCGATGCCTCGATAGGAGATGTAGGGCCCTTGCTCGTTACCTTCAGCTGTGTGGTTGAAAACCACATCGAGTATCAGTTCGATACCGTTGGCATGCAGTTTCTTGACCAAGTTCTTCAGCTCATCTACCTGCATGCCGAATCTCCCTGATGAGGCATAGGCTGCCTTGGGAGCAAAGAATCCCACATTGCTGTAACCCCATAGGTTGTAGAGTTGGCGTCCATCAACAGGCGATTTCCTACTGTTCTCAAACTCATCGAACTCGTGGATGGGCATGAGCTCCACACAGTTGACGCCCAGTTCTTTCAGATAAGGAATCTTCTCTACAATACCAGCAAACGTTCCTGGATGTTTCACATTTGCAGCAGCACCACAGGTGAAGTTGCGTACGTGCATTTCATAGACAATGAGGTCGTTGACAGGCGTTTCCAAAGGAAGGTCATCCTCCCAGTCGAAGTCATCGAGCACCACACGGGCGCGATATTGGTAAAGGCTGTCCCAGTTAGGTTGGCGTCCCCATACATCACGACCTACAATCAGCTTCGCATAGGGGTCGAGAAGGATTTTCGACTTGTCGAAGCGATGTCCTTCTTCTGGAAGGAAGGGCCCATCCATGCGAAAACCGTATTCTATGTTCTCATAATCCAAATCGTAGATGATCATGGAAAACACATTGCCTAAGCGGAATTCCTTGAAGAAAGGGATTTCGATGAATGGTTTCTCTTCGCGATTATGGAAAAGTACCAGCGTACAACTCGTAGCATAGCGGGAATACACAGAGAAGTTGACTGCGTTGCCAAAGACGGTAGCTCCAAAAGGGTAGGGACGGCCAGGACGCATCTTCAATCCCTGATAATCATGTGTGGGGAATAAATCGATTCGCTGCATCATTTTCCTCCTACTTTTTCAAGGCACTCTTCCACTGTGTTGAAGTAATCAAAGAAATGGTCGAAGCCTGTTGTGTCCATAATGTCTTTTACCTCTTCATTCAAGCCTACCAAATAAAGGTTCAGTCCTTGTGAGGCTGCCACCTTTTTGGAATAAAGCAAAACGCGTAAACCCGTACTGGAGACGTATGTACAGGAAGTCATGTCTAACAATACATTATTACCTCTATTTAAAATGGCCAAAATGGCATCTTGCTCCTGTTTGTAGTTGAAAGAATCCAACTCTTCACCCAATTTATGATTCTCTATATTCATCAAAGTTTTGTTTTAAGGTTGAACATAAATGCAAAAATACAAAAAAAGGCAAACATTTCCCATTTTTACAGCAGAAATATAAGAAATGGTGCAAAAAATGGAGGAAACATTACTGATTTTCCATTAATCTTCCTATTTTTGTGGCATCATTAATCTAATATCTGAAAAATATGAATAATACTTCATGGTTTGACAACAGCCGAATCTATCATCTGCTGATTGATAGATTCAACGGAGGGTGGCAGGTACCACCTATCAGTAAGAATGTTTTTTGTGGTGGAAATCTGCAAGGAGTGATTGACAAACTGGATTACATCAAAGACCTTGGTTTCAACACCATTATGCTTTCGCCCATCTACAAGACCCAGAACTATCATGGATATCACACCCTAAATTTTGATGAGGTCGATCCACACTTTGGCACTTGGGAGGATTATCAGCAATTGATAAACCTGGCTCACGATAAAGGTATGCGCATCATTTGCGACTTTGTTCCCAACCATTGCTGGTATCTGGCTCCTTTATTTCAGGAATCGCTCTTGAAAAATGGTGGCAAGCACCGTAACTGGTTCTTCTTCCCCAAGGAAGGAAGCGACGAGTTCGTTTCGTTCCTGGGCTTTGGCGACCTGCCTAAGTTCAATTTGACGAACCAAGAAGTGGCTGATTTCATGATAGAAAAGGCTGAAAAGTTGGTGCGGATGGGAGTGGATGCTTTCCGAATTGACCATGCACTGGGACAGCCCCACAGTTTCCTGCAGCAATTCCGTAAAAGTATGCAGGCCATTCGCAGCGATATTGTGGTGTTTGGTGAGGTTTGGGCTTTAGGTATTGGCGGAAATCTGGCCAGTCAGCTGTATTTCAAGTCAGAGAAAAGACTGAATGAGTTTTTGGCACAAGATGTCAAGCCATTTGATCAGGACAATCTGCAGACTGACTATGTGGATACGCTGGATGGTGTGCTGGATTTTGCCTATCGGGATATTCTCTTGGAGGAAGTACATGCAGGGCATCGCCTCAAAGGCAATCAGGCTTTGAAGAGCAAGATTGCCGATCATTTTGCCAAGTATCCTGAAGAGTTTAAGCTTGTGTTGTTCTTGGACAATCACGATACTGACAGGTTCATGTTCGACTGTCAAGATGATGTGAGTTTGTTGCAGGAAGCCATTGATGTGACGATGGAATTGCCACATCCTTTCTCTTTCCTGTATGGTACAGAGCAGTTGATGACCATCAAGAGTACGATTTTCAATGCTGAACCTTATGCCGACCTACGTGTGCGCTGTTGCATGGATTGGGAAAAACAACCTGCAACGTTGAACTTGCACAAATAACCACCATGATGAAGTTGCCAAAATTAAAACGTGTAAGAGAATCGCTCGCAAGTCGCATCAGCGTGTGGATTGTGTTATGTGTGGTGGTGATTATTACCATCGCTGCAGTTGTTGGCAACAATTATTTGGTGAAAACCATCAAACTGGAAGAGAACGTGAAGGCTAACGGCATTCTCTACATTGTGGGACAACGCATCGATGCGGGACTCATTTCTGTAGAGATTGCCGTGAGGAATCATCTCAACGATATCAAGGAGAACTTAGACAAACCTGATGTGTTGTATCGAATCACCCAGGAGATGCTTGAGGACAATCCCTCCATCGTGGGCTCGGCTATAGCTTTCAAACCCAATTATTTCCCTGAACAGGGAAGATGGTTCTCACCCTATAGCTATCGAGAGGACAATGCCATTCGTTCGAAACAGTTGGGAAATGCTGACTACGACTATTTCTCGATGGACTGGTATCAGACCACCGATTCGCTAAAGCGTAACTACTGGAGCGAGCCTTATTTCGACAGGGGTGGAGGAGAGATGGTGATGACCACCTACAGTTGTCCGTTGATGGATGAGGATGGCAATGTCATCGCTGTGTTCACTGCCGACATATTGCTCGACTATCTGTCAGAGTTGCTGAATGTGAATTATTACGAACATGCCAATGCCTTTATCATCAGCCACAATGGTACCTTTATCTCGCATCCCATCAAAGAACTGGTGCTGAATCAAACCATCTTCAGCATTGCTGAGCAAACAGGGCATCCTGAACTGATTGAGATTGGTCAGGAAATGATTGACGGGAAGAGCGGCATGAGGGAATGGAACTCGCCTGTCTTGGGCGACTCTTTCATTTTCTTTGTGCCTTCAGAACACACGGGCTGGTCATTGGCTATTGTGTGCCAAGCTGCTGAGTTGTTTAAGGGAGTGTATAACACTGCTCTGTTTCTGGGAACAGTGTTTATCTTGATGATGCTGGTACTCACCTACTTGCTGCGTCGTTCTGTGCATCGGCTCATTGCACCGTTGACTACGTTCACGCAGGCGGTAGATGAAGTGGCGCAAGGCAATCTCAATGCCACATTGCCTGAGATTCATACCAAGGATGAAATGCAACGCCTTCACCATTCGTTCTGCACCATGCAGCAGTCGTTGATGCGTCAGATGGAGGAATTGAAACAAGTGAATGAGGCCAAGGGTCGCATAGAGGGAGAATTGCAGGTGGCCAAAGACATTCAGCTGTCTATGTTGCCAAAGGCTTATTTACCTTCGTCAAATGACAACAACTTCGACATTTACGGTCAACTGCTGCCTGCTCGTGAGGTGGGAGGCGACTTGTACGATTTCTTTATCAGCAAGAATAAGTTGTTCTTTTGCGTGGGTGATGTGAGTGGTAAGGGTGTTCCTGCTGCCTTGGTGATGGCGATGACACTGAGCCACTTCCGTAATGTGGCCTGCTATGAGGATGATTTGGAGAAGATTATAAAGGCGATTAATAAAGCCTCGTGTGACGGCAACGAGTCTATGATGTTCATCACTTATTTCATGGGTGTACTCGATTTGTCGTCTGGTTTGCTGCGTTACTGCAATGCAGGCCATCATAAGCCATTCATCGTGGGCGAGGGTGTGACTGAGTTGCCAGCAAAGCCCGATCTTCCCTTGGGCGTTTCTGAGGATGCTCCTTATGTGGTGCGGGAATATGCTTTACCTGCAGGATTCACGCTATTCCTTTATACTGACGGACTGACGGAAGCCATGAATGCCCAGCGCGAGCAGTTTGGCCGCCAACGCTTGATTAATAGTCTGCAGTCATGCAATGATTGCAAGCAGATGATTGAACACATGACGCAAACCGTCCATCAGTTTGTGGGCGATGCTCCCCAAAGCGACGACCTCACCATGCTGGCCATTCGGTATAGCCACGTAGGGTAGGGTGTTCAAAAACGGGATAGATTTTGCATGCAATATATGACGCTTTCAGCGTCATTAATTACATGCTGATTTTATCTCGTTTTTTTTAACATCTCAGGTTTCACAAATGATAAGCCCCATCGGGGCGACAGTACACAGGCAGGGGTGTAGCGTAGCGGAACCCCTGTAAAACAGCACAATAAGTAAAAGTAGGGGCGACAGTATATCATTTAGTACTGTCGCCCCTACTTTACAATAGGAGCATTCACGAAACAGGGGCTACGTCCTTACGGACTCACCCCTGCCTATGTACTGTCGCCCTTACAGGGCTTTTACAAATTTATCCTCATAACACAGGGGCTACGTCCTTACGGACTCACCCCCGCCTATGTACTTTCGCCCTTACAGGGCTTTTACAAATTTATCCTCATTACACAGGGGGTCCGCTACGCTACACCCCTGCCTGTGTACTGTCGCCCCTAACGGGGCTATAATGTGACATTTCAGTCACTTGCGAAACTTGTGTCACTTTATCTTGTTGCACCACCCAATGCAATGTAGAGGGCGATGACGGCTTGTGCGCCGTGATACATGTTCATGGCCTCGTTGAGCTGAGAGTTCAGCAGATTCTCCTGGGCAGTAAGAACCTCCAGGTAGTTGGCTTTTCCGCTGTCCATCAGCTCCTGTGTGCCAAAATAGGCATCGTGGAGCACTTCCACCTGACGATGATAATAACCATGCTTCTCGCGAGCCACCTGACAATCAGCCATCGCCTCATTCACCTGATTACCAGCATCGATAACCGTCTGCACATACTTCTTCTGCATGTCCTCCTGCGTCAGCTTGGCAATCTTCAGGTTTTGCGTGAGCTTGCCGCGTGAGAGGATGGGCTGCGTGAGCGATGCCATCGCATTGAGCAGAATCTTGCCTGGATTCACGATCGAACTGCCAGCATTGTTGGTCCAACCAGCACTACCAGAGAGCGTGATGGTGGGGTAGAAAGCCGAGCGGGCAGCCTGGGTGTTGTAGAACGCCTCCTCCAAAGCAAAGTTGGCCATGCGGATATCAGGGCGCAACTCCAACAGGTTGGCAGGAACGCCAATCATCAGGAAATCAGAATCGAACATGCGCTGACCCGTTTCCGAATCAGAATCGTCGGTGCGAGCCGCATTGCCCCAGTAGTTGCGCTCGATGTGCTGAGGAGTGATGGCCAACAAACTGCAGATGTTGTTCTCAACATTGCGGATGTTGCGGCGTGTATCAACTACCTGAGCCTTCACATTCAGGTAAGACGACTCCATCTGGTTCACAGCTGTACTGTAGGCCTTACCATTGTTCCACATGTGCTTCTGGGTTTCTAAAGAAACGCTTCTCAGACTGTCGGTTTCAGTCAGGATCTCCAATTGACGGTCGAGCACCAACAGCATGTAATACTGTTGCGCCAAGGTAGAGATGAGGTTGGCACGAACAGCCTCCTCGCGCATCTGAGCCTGCATGAGCACAGCCTTCGAAGCACGTTTCTTGTTGGTTATTGAGCCAAACACATCGATGTCCCACGACATCTGGAGAGGCAGGTTATACGTCTTCGATGCTTCCCCACCGTCGAAGCTGGCGATAGAGCCCTGCGGTGAGAAATTGATGGAAGGCAGATAAGCCGAGCGGGCTGCACGCAACGAAGCCTCTGATTTCTCAACGGCGATGCGGGCAGAATTCAAGTCGGTATTGTTTTCCAGCGCCTGCTCGATGAGGTTCTGCAGGTATGGATCTGGGAAGAACTCACGCCACGACAGTGTAGCCAGTGTGCCTTCAGTGTTGGCCTCCAGCATGTCCTGAGAGGTGCCGAAAGTGTTTTCTGGCACCTCAGTATCTTGCTGGTAGCTATTGTAGATGCCGCAGCCTGAGAGCAACATGCTCACAGCCACAGCCGAAAATATACTTTTAAATTTCATCATATCTTCTTTTATCTTTAGTTGGCATTCATCATTCTTCATTATTCGTTGCTCCCTGGAACCTCTCGTGCCATTGCTGGAACACGATGAAGAAGGCTGGAACCACGAAGAGCAAGGCCAGTGTGCCCACAGCCATACCAGCGCTGACACCTAAGGCGAGCACACGGTTACCGTTGGCTCCGGCACCACCTGCGATGATCAACGGAATCATACCCGCAATCATGGTGACAACCGTCATCAGGATAGGACGCAGACGCTCCTCGCAAGCTGCAAAGGCTGCATCGCGGATGCTCATTCCCTGAGCGCGACGCTCCTGGGCAAACTCCGTAATCAGGATGGCTGTCTTGGCCAGCAGACCAATCAGCATGATGACACCCGTCTGCAGGTAGATGTTATTCTCCATACCAGGCAGCTTGAGCAGTGAAACGAGCCAGATGGCACCAAACGAACCCATGAGGCCGAAAGGCACACTGAGCAGCACAGCCCAAGGAGTGAACAATGAGTTGTAGAGCGATGCCAGGATGAGGTAGATGAGGATGACGCAGATGACATAGATGAGCGCGGTGGCATTCGAGCCAGAAGTCTCTTCCACCTCGCGCGACATACCACTATATTCATAGCTGTAGCCACCAGGCATCACCTCCTTGAATACCTCAGCGATGGCCTGATGTGCCTGACCTTCAGAATATCCGCTAGCAGTCTGAATACCACAGGTAATGCTCTGGAACAAGTTGAAGTGATCGACTGAAGCTGAGCCTACAACCTCGGTGAGAGTGACAAACTCGGAGATAGGAGCCATCTTGCCTCCCATCACCTTCACGAAGATGTTGTTCAACGATGAAGGATCCAGGCGGTATTCAGGAGCAGCATTGGCCATGATGCGGTAAACCTTACCGAACTGGTTGAAGTTGCCCACGTATGAAGCACCGCAGTAGGCACCTAAGGTGCGGAGCGCAGCTGCTGGCGATACACCAGCACGGTCGCACTGGGCAGCATCCACGTCAATCTGATATTTCGGATAACGCTCAGAGTAAGTACTCATGGCCGTCATGATTTCAGGACGCTGGTTGAGCTTAGCCAGGAATCGGTTGGCATCTTCGTTAAACTCCGTCATGTTGCGGTCCTGCATATCCTGCAGCACCAGGCTCACGCCGTTGTTGCTACCGTAACCAGGAACCTGAGGCATCTGGAATGGAATGACTGTCGCATTCTTGATGTCCTTGCAGTCGTAGAGGAAGCGGACATAGACCAGTGTGATGTTGTGGTTCATGCCAGGACGGTCGTCCCAGTTCTTCAGGCGTACGATGATCGTTGCATAGCTGCTGCCAGAACGACCCGCCATCATACCATAACCACTTACCACTGAGTAGCTTTCCAACTCAGGAATATTCTTCACCTTTTCCTCCACCTTCTTCACAATCTCCTCTGTTTCATGCAGTGTGCAGCCTTCAGGAGCACGAACCTCGGCGAAGAACACGCCCTGGTCTTCCTGAGGCACCAGACCTGATGGGAGGGCATTCATGAAGAAGAACAGCAGCACGGCGGTAATAGCCAATAATACACCAGAGATGACAGGACGCTTGATGAAGTTGCCCACACTCTTCTTGTATTTCTTCAAGATGGCGTTGTAGCTCACCGTATAGGCTTGGGTAACATAGTAGTTCAGATCCTTCTTCTCCTTATCGCTCTCCGAGACTTTCAGCATGATGGCACAGAGGGCAGGGCAGAGGGTGAGTGCCGATACACACGACAGACCCACTGCAGATGCCAGCGTGACACCAAACTGGGTGAAGAACGAACCTGAGGTGCCTGGCATGAAAGCCACAGGGATGAACACAGCCATGAAGACCAATGTACAGGTGATAACGGCCACCGACACATCGCTCATGGCCTGACGGGTAGCTTCACGGGCATTGGATATGCCGCCCTCCATCTTCGCCATCACTGCCTCGACCACCACGATGGCATCATCGACCACCGTACCGATGGCGAGCACCAAGGCGAATAGCGTCAATATGTTGAGCGAGAATCCTGCCAACGAGACAACGGCGAAGGTTCCCAGCAACGACACGATGATGGAAAGTGAAGGAATGACCGTTGCCTTGAAACTCTGCAGGAAGAAGTAAACCACCAGAATCACGAGGATGATGGCGATGATCAAGGTCTCCACCACATTGTGGATGGCAGCGAAGAGGAAGTCGTCGGAAGTTTCCAGAATCACAAACTCCAGTCCAGCAGGCATCGTTGGCTTCAGCTCTTCATAGAGTTTGCTGATGCGGGCATTCACCTCGGTGGCATTGGCACCAGGAGCCTGGAACACCATGTAGATGGCACCTGGCATGCCGTCGATGTTGGAAGTGAAGTTGTAGCTCACGGCACCAATCTCCACATCGGCCACATCGCTCAAATGCAGCACATGGCCGCCTTCGATGGTGCGCAGCACAATGTCGTTGAACTCCTCAACCGTCTTCAGCGTACCCTTGTACTCCATGGTGTACTGGTAAGCGTTTTCCGACTGCTCACCCAGTGAACCCGTAGCGGCTACGAAGCTCTGTCCGCTGATGGCGTTGAACACCTCGTTGGGATCCAGCGAATACTGAGCCATCACATCGGGCTTCATCCAGATGCGCAACGCGTAGGTGTTACCCAAGGCCATGACGTCGCCCACACCCGTGATACGCATCAGTCGCGGACGGATGTTGATGTCGATGTAGTTGGCAATGAAGTCGGCATCATACTTGCCGTCCACACTCTTCAATGCACCGATATGCAGGATGTTACTCTGCTGCTTCATCACCTGCACACCCACCTTCGTCACTTCGGCAGGCAGCAGGGCGCTGGCTCTTGACACGCGGTTCTGAACGTTCACCGCAGCGATATCGGGGTCGGAACCCTGTTCAAAATACACCTGAATCGACACATCGCCTGACGATGATGCAGAACTGGTGATGTAGGTCATACCTGGCACACCGTTGATGTTCTCCTCCAGCGGCTGGATCACACTCTTCATGATGGTGTTGGCATCGGCTCCTGTGTAAGAAGTAGATACGCGCACCGTAGGAGGAGCAATGTTGGGGTATTGTTCAATGGGCAACGTGTTCATGCAGATGAAGCCCACCAATGTGATGACAATCGCTATGGCGCAAGCCATCACATATTTGTTGATGAAAATATTACCTTTCATAGCTTATTGTGCGTTTAGATGCTTAAGGGAAGATAACCTGCTGGCCTTCCTGAACGTTGTTTGCTCCAACAGTCACAATCTTGTCGCCCACATTGAGTCCGCTGCTCACGATGAAGTCCTTGCCATTGCCGGCATCCTCAGTGGTCACTGTCACAGCCGTAGCGGTATTGTCATCCTTCACCTTATAAACCAATGACTTGTCCTGCAAACGAACAACAGCAGCCTGGGGAATGATCATCACGTCCTTGCGGTCGGCTGGAATCACAACCGTACCTTGGATGCCTGAATAGAGGATTCTTTCAGGGTTGGGGAATGTGGCCTTGCAGGCAATGGTACCTGTAGCGGCGTTCACCACACCCGTTGCGCTGACGATGCGACCCTTATGACTGTATTCGGTTCCACTCTTCATGACGAATGTCACGTCAGGGAAATTCTTCAAGGCTCCCTCTATCTTACCGTTGAAACCAGAAGCCAAAGCCAACTCCAGCACTGATTCCGGCAGTGAGAACTCTGCATCCATCTGCTGGTTACCGCTCACCATTGTCAGCTGTGTGCCAGGAGAAACCTGGATACCTACACGCACGGGAATCTCGCCAATGACGCCGTCAACAGGTGCCGTGATGGTGCAGAAGCCCAGATTCACCCTTGAACGGTTCACCTGTGCCTTGGCTTGAGCCACTGATGCTTGGGCTTGCTTGTAGGAGTTCTCTGAGTTGTCCAGCATGTATTTGCTCACAATCTTCTTCTCAAACAGGTTCTTGTTCGACTCATACTCCAACTTGGCGCTACTCTCTGATGCCAACGCTGCCTGCAGGTTTGCTTCAGCTGCTTCCAGGTCGAGCTGTGCATTTCGTGAGTCGATCACGAA
Source organism: uncultured Bacteroidales bacterium (assembly GCA_902783615.1). Lineage (GTDB taxonomy): Bacteria > Bacteroidota > Bacteroidia > Bacteroidales > Bacteroidaceae > Bacteroides. Next base: position 22,407 of record CACZRQ010000026.1, read on the forward strand.
GAGCACCTGTCCCTTCTTAACCTGCTGACCTTCGATGACGTTGATCTGCATCAACTGGCCACTCACCTGGGGTGAAATGGTCACGTCGGTCTGACCCTTCAGTTTCGCACTAAACTTGACAGGCAATACTATGTCTGTCTTCTTCACAGTCAATGTCTCGAAAGACGTTTTCGTTTCCTTCGGCATGTCGATGCCACAGGAAACCAGGCTTACCATAAAGCCAATGGCAAAAGCCCATTTGATTGGTTGTTTTCTCATATAATTAGTTTTTACAATATTATTCCGTATGTGCGCGTATATGCGTGTATGTATATATATAGGTGCAAAAATAGAAAGAATTGAATACATAATATTTTTCACCAACGTTAAATAATGTAAAATAATGCAAGTTTTTAGTACTATGTATTGCAAGGTACTAAAATTATTTCATATCTTTGCAAAACCAAAGAGAGGTAATGATGCTGACTTTGGAGATTATTCACTACATAAAATATATGAGACTATGAGTAACGAAAATGCAAAATCACAGATGAGGAAGGGGATGCTGGAGTATTGCGTGCTGCTGCTCCTGCACAGAGATGCAGCCTATGCATCCGACATCCTCTCGCAGCTGAAGGAAGCCGAGCTGCTGGTGGTGGAGGGTACCCTGTATCCGCTGCTGACAAGACTGAAGAACGACGGACTGTTGAACTATGAATGGCGAGAATCCACGCAGGGACCTCCCAGAAAGTACTACAGTCTGACCGAACTGGGCATGGATGCGCTGAAGGCGATGGATGAAGCCTGGAACGGACTCACACACACGGTCGAGGTGCTGAAATCCAGCATCACCGACCCTAAGTTTCTGATTGTATAACATCAATGAAAAAGAAAAAAATCTACTGTTATGAAAAAGAATATCAATATCAATTTGTTTGGCGTGATTTACGCTATCGATGAGGATGCTTACGACTTGCTGAAGAAGTATCTGGAAAACATGCGCAGCTATTATAGCCGTCGCAATGGAGGAGATGAGATTGCCAACGATGTGGAGAGCCGTGTGGCTGAACTCTTTGCAGAACTGAGGGCTCAAGGCGTGGAGGCCATCACCATCGAGCATGTGGAGGATATCATCAAGCGCATTGGCGACCCACAGCAGATGGACGAAGAGGCTGATGCACAGGGCGAACGAGTGGCAGATGGTGGCTATGCCGAGACAGTTAACGACGAGGGTGTCAGGAAGTTGTTCCGCGACCCTGACAACAAGGTTCTGGGTGGTGTGATTTCAGGCTTCTGCCGCTATATGGACATTGAAGATCCTTTGCTGTTCCGCCTGCTCTTCGTGTTGCTGGTGTTCTTCTCACATGCCGTTCTCATCATTGTCTATGCTGTGTGCTGGGCACTGATTCCTGAAGCCAAAACGGCTGAGGATCGCTTGCGTATGAAGGGTAAGAGGGTAACGCCCAATGCCATCAACGAGGAACTGATGCAGGGTGTGAACCGTGCCAAGCAGTTTGTGAACGACCCTGATAATCAGCGCAGGGCCAGCGGATGCCTCTCTACTTTCGTGAAGATCTGCTTCTTCTCGCTGCTGGGTTTCATTGCCTTTGTTGTAGGCTCGATACTGCTTTGTGTGCTGATTGCCTTAGGCCTATCGTTCGGAGCTACCGTGTTTGGCTTGGGCTCAGCATTCGTGGGCTTGGGCATCGACCCAGAGTTCTGGAGTGCGTTGGGTGGCGTTCCCACCTGGTTGCAATGGACCTTTGGAGGAGCAACTATCCTGGTGCTGGCCATTCCTCTCTTCCTGCTGTTGCACAAGCTGTTCCGCAGGGAGGATGCCAAGCCCTTGTCAACAGGCGTGGTGGTAACCTTGGTCATCATCTGGATTCTGGCTTTGGGCGTGGCCATTTCATCGGTAGTGCCCATCGTGGCCAGCTTTGCCGACCAAGCTTTCATTCACTATAGCGCTGAAGCGATTCTACAGCAGCCTGCCGCTATAGCAGAAGCATTCTTGGCTTAAGCTCAGTTGAGGTAACTTGATATCGGGGTTGAATATGCCGAACACGGATGAGCCTGAACCGCTCATGGAGGCATATTCAGCCCCCTTTTCGTAGAGTTGCCGCTTGATGGCCTCAATCTCTGGATGTTGGGGGAAGATGCTGTCCTCGAAATCGTTCATCAGGCGATGGCGCCATTCCTGAATAGGGGCTTGCAGGATATCGACAATCCGTTCTGCAGGCCTCTTGGGCTGGATATGGGCAAAGGCCTCCTTGGTGGATACAAACACAGGAGGTTTGATGATGACGATCTGGTAATCCTTGAGCGACAGGGTGATGGGCGTGAAAATCTCTCCGATGCCAGTGGCAAAAGTGGGATGGTTCTGGATGAAGAAAGGACAGTCGGCTCCCAGTTTGGTGGCCAATTGCTCCAGCTGCTCTGTGGTGAGGTTCAGCTCAAACATCTCGTTCAGCAGTTTCAACATGAAAGCGGCATCGGCAGAGCCGCCACCCAAGCCAGCCCCAGAAGGGATGTGCTTGATGAGGTTGATGTCAATAGGTGGAAGGGTGCATTCCTGTTGCAGCAGACGGTAGGTCTTCACCACCAGGTTCTTCTCTGGGTCACAATCAATGGCAGTGCCATGCTGATAAAGGGTGTAGCCATCAGGGGTAGGGGCATCCGAAACAGTCACCTCCAGTGCATCATTCAGTCCGTTGATGGGGTAGAACACGGTTTCCAGGTTGTGGTAGCCATCGCTTCTGCGCTCCACAATATTCAATCCCAAGTTAATCTTGCAGTTCGGAAAGGTAATCATAATAATCGGTCATAGTTATTAACCGCAAAGTTAATAACTTCTTGAAAACTTCTTGCAAATATTCATGCGAAATTTCAAAATATCCTGCTACCTTTGTTCGCGAAAATAATAATTGACTATGGCAGAACAATACAAAAGGGGCAGGGGAGCGCGTGCAGCAAGTAACCCCCAGCCCGTGAATGATTATGGAAGAATACCCCCACAAGCCACTGATTTAGAGGAGGCTGTGTTGGGCGCATTGATGATAGAGAAAGATGCCTACTCACTGGTGAGTGAAATCCTGCGTCCGCAGTCGTTCTACGAACACAGGCATCAGTTGCTGTTTACCGCCATCACCAACCTGGCGTTGAAGCAGCAACCCATCGACCTGCTCACGGTGAAGAACGAGCTGGAGCACGAGGGTACGCTCGAAGAGGTGGGCGGACCGTTCTACATCACCCAGCTCACCAGTAAAGTGGCTTCGGCAGCCCATGTGGAGTTTCATGCCCGCATCATTGCCCAGAAAGCGTTGGCGAGAGAGCTGATCACCTTTACCAATACCATCCAGAGCAAGGCTTTCGATGAAACCGAGGATGTGGACGACCTGATGCAAGAGGCTGAGGGTAAGCTGTTTGAAATTTCCCAGCAGAACCTGAAGAAAGACTATACGCAGATCAATCCCATCATCGAGGAGGCCTATAGGCAGATCGAGTATGCGGCATCCCGCACCACAGGATTGAGTGGTTTGGAAACGGGCTATCATGATTTGGACAAGATGACCTCTGGTTGGCAGAATTCCGATTTGGTCATCATCGCAGCCCGTCCAGCTATGGGTAAGACAGCTTTCGTGCTGTCGATGGCGAAGAATATGTCAGTGAACTACAAATATCCAGTGGCATTCTTCTCTTTGGAGATGAGCAACTTGCAGTTGGTGAACCGACTCATTGCCAATACTTGTGAGATTGAGAGCGACAAGATCAGGAGTGGTCGTCTGCAACCCCATGAGTGGGAACGGTTGGATCATAAGTTGAAAGATTTGTTGGGCGCTCCGCTCTACGTGGACGATACTCCGTCACTCTCGGTGTTTGAGTTGCGCACCAAGGCTCGCCGATTGGTTCGTGAGCATGGGGTGAAGATCATCTTCATCGACTATCTGCAGCTGATGAATGCCAGCGGCATGAGCTACGGCAACCGTCAGGAGGAGGTGAGCACCATTTCGCGTTCGCTGAAAGGCTTGGCCAAGGAGCTGAACATCCCCATCATTGCCCTGTCGCAGTTGAACCGTAGTGTGGAGATGCGAGGCGGCAATGAGGGCAAGAACAGTGAGGGACAGAGCAGTAGGCGTCCGCAGTTGAGCGACTTGCGAGAGTCGGGTGCCATCGAGCAGGATGCCGATATGGTGTGCTTCATCCATCGTCCTGAGTATTATAAGATTTACACCGATGAGAATGGCAACGATCTGCATGGCATTGCCGAAATCATCATTGCCAAGCATCGTAATGGTGCAGTAGGTGATGTCCGTTTGAAGTTTATCGGTGAATACACCCGTTTCCAGAACTTGGATGATGAGTTGCTGGCAAATGCAGGCATTCCAAAGGCTCGCACGTTCAAGTCGAAGATGAACAATCAAGCTCCCATCGGCAATGCTGACCAGCTGGATGCCCCACCACCACCAGACCCCGATGTTCCATTCTAAGAAAGAATGAAGCCCCAAAAGACTCTCCCCCTTAGTTAGGGGGAGTACCCCGAAGGGGGGAGGGAGTATGTTAAGAGGGGGAGTCCGGGAGTATGTCTGTCTCTTTCAAAATCTTTTCTACCTCGGGCTGGACGTGTAATAACTTAAAGCAGCTAAGGTCTTTTACAGATTCCCTCATGATCGATAGCACACGGAGGCCGGCCGATGATATATAAGTCATCTTCTCCACGTCCAGTTCTATTGAATCGGTCTGAGGCGACGCCTCCTGGAAGACTTCCAGCAGCTGCGTTGCCGTGAGGCTATCGACACGTCCCTGTACTTTCATGACGAGTTTTCCTTCCTTTACTGAACTCTCTACGGCAAAAGGAAGCTCCGTGTCCAGATTTGTTTCGGTCTTTGGGGAGGCAACACGCATAGTGAGCATCTTCATTTGCCGATAGGCATTACGGAGCTCATCATTCACGCCAGGTATATCTGGAAGATAGAGAGTGACAGGTTCAGCTGCTACCGTGAATCCCTGCTCCTCCAGGAATTTCAGGGCTCCTTCCTCGCCATTGAGGAA
>CACZRQ010000027.1 GCA_902783615.1 uncultured Bacteroidales bacterium
GCCTTTGGTGCCGAGTTCCGCAACGAGGATATTGTGAGCACCAACTTGGGCGAGCCGCTGCATGAGCCACGAAAGATTCATGGAACCGATAGGCAATATGTGGTGGGCTTGAATCGCAGCAACCTGAGTTTTCATCTGGAACACAATGTGTTGCTCAAGCATTTTACGTTGAGTGCGGGGGTGATTGCCGTGAAAAACACTTGGAATGGGATGCCTTTCCGACTCTATCCGGGTGTGGATGCCAGTTGGCAATTCACGAAGCATCTGAAGGCATACGCCTCGTTCAACACCTCACTGCGCATGCCTTCGTTCACGGAACTGTATTATTCAGTGGGTGGACACAAGGCAGATAAATACCTGAAGCCCGAGGAGATGCAGGCCTACGAGGTGGGGGTGAAATACCTCTCGGGAGGCATACGGGGCAGTGTGAGTTTGTATCACCATCATGGCACTAATATGATAGACTGGATCAGGGATACGCGAGGAGGAGCTGATGCCGAATGGCAGTCGGTGAACCATACCAAGCTCAATGCCCTTGGCGTAGAAGCCAGTCTGCATCTTGATTTCCTGAGTCTGATTCCTTCGCAACAGGTGTTGCGGCTGGTGAGTGTGGCGTATAGCTACATCCATCAAGACAAGGATTTGGAGGCGTATATGCAGTCGCAGTATGCTTTGGAGTACTTGAAGCATAAGCTTACGGCACAGGCGGATTTCAATCTGCTGACTCACCTCTATTTGAATCTCTCGTATCGGTATCAGGAGCGCACAGGCAACTATCAGTTGCTCAGTGGTGAAGTGAAACCCTATGGAGCTTATTCGCTTTTTGATGCACGTTTGTCTTGGAAATCAGAAAGATATCAATTGTATGTTGAGGGCAATAACCTGTTCGATAAAACGTATTACGACTATGGCAATATACCCCAACCAGGCCGTTGGCTCATGGCTGGGGTATCCTGCAGGTTTTAGCATTGTTCCATCATTCCCAAGGGGTGTATGGCAATCCGAAGGCATCGGCCACAGCTTTGTAGGTGATTTTGCCATCTACGATGTTCAAGCCTAATGCCAATGCGTGGTCGTCTCGGCAAGCCTTCTGCCAACCCTTGTCGGCCAAAGCAACGGCATAAGGCAACGTAGCGTTGGTCAGGGCGAGGGTAGAGGTGTAAGGCACAGCCCCTGGAATGTTTGCCACACAATAATGGATGATGCCATCGAGCTCATATACAGGGTCGCTGTGTGTGGTAGGACGGGAGGTCTCGAAGCAACCACCTTGGTCGATGGCCACATCTACCAGCACACTGCCCTTCTGCATCAGTTTCAGCATCTCGCGGGTAATCAGATGGGGTGTGGTAGCTCCTGGTATCAGCACAGAACCGATGACCAAATCGGTGGTGGGCAGCTCGCGACGGATGTTCAGCTCAGAGGCATACAGCGTCTTCACGTTCTTGGGCAACACCTGCGAGAGGTGGCGCAGGCAGTCGAGTGAGCAGTCGGCCACAGTCACCTCAGCTCCCATGCCAGCAGCTATCAGGGCTGCATTGCAGCCAACCCTTCCGCCTCCCAAAATCAGCACTTTGGCAGGCAGAACCCCGGGTACGCCGCCTAATAAAACACCCTTTCCTCCATGAGGCTTCTCCAAGAAGTGGGCACCTTGCTGTATAGCCATGCGGCCTGCCACCTCACTCATTGGGATGAGCAACGGCAAACTGCGGTCGGCCTTCTGCACCGTTTCGTAGGCAATGCACACAGCCCCCGATGCCAGCATGGCATCTGTCAGCTCGCGGTCGGCTGCGAAATGGAAATAGGTAAACACCACCTGGTCTTTCTTGACCAGCTTGTACTCAGGCTCAATGGGTTCCTTCACCTTCACAATCATGTCGGCAATGGCATACACGTCGCCAATCTCGGGCAGAATCGTGGCACCAGCCTGCACATAGGCTTCATCGCTGAATCCGCTACCTTCGCCAGCAGTGTGTTGTACATACACTTGATGGCCGTGGGCGGTCATCTCGGCAACGCCCGTAGGGGTCATGCCCACACGGTTCTCGTTGTTCTTAATCTCTTTTGGTACACCAATAATCATATTCTTTTAGGTTTAAGGTTGAAATTCTGTGTAAATATACAGAAAATATGTATCGGTTGTTACACCAAGTTTGTGTTTTTTGCTATTTTTTCAATAAAAATCATTTTCCGCTTTCTGTTTTGACGGATTTTTCTTATATTTGTCAGTTGATTTGTAACTGACGATACATGAAGAAATTGTTTTTGACAATCCTGCTGGCTTCGATGGGCCTGATGGCCTGGGGACAAGGCAGCAACGATATATACCAGCCACCGTTCGACTTCCCCATAGTCTTCTCTGGCAATTATGGCGAGATACGCGCCAACCATTTCCATGGAGGACTGGATTTCAAGACCCAGGGAGCAACGGGCAAGTCTATCAGGGCACAGGCTAATGGCTACATCTCCCGCATCCGTGTGAACACAGGGTCGGGATATGTGCTGAATGTGACCTACGATAATGGCTACTACCTGATTTACCGCCACTTGAGCAAGTTTGCCGAAGAGGTGGACAAGCGGGTGAAGGATTGGCAGTATGAGCATGAGCAGTGGGAGGTGGACATCATCCCCGAAGCTGATGAATACCCTGTGAAGGCTGGTGAGGTGATTGCCTATAGCGGCAACACGGGCTATTCGTTTGGTCCACATCTGCACTTGGATATGGTGGAGGTGAAGACGGATGAGTTTGTTGACCCATTGCCGTTCTTCCGTCAGGCGGTGAAAGACCATACGGCACCTTCGGTGGAAGGCTTCATGGTGTTCCCCCAGCGGGGCAAGGGTGTGGTGGATGGACAGACAGCCTCCAAGAGCTATGCCATCAATGCCAAGACTCCCATGAGACCCATCTATGCCTGGGGCGAGATAGGCGTGGGACTGAAAGCCTACGACCACATGGAGGGAGCAACCAACCGCTATGGAGTGAAGCATCTGGTGCTGGAAGTGGATGGCGAGGAGGTGTTCCGTAGCGACGTGGCACGATTTGCCGAGAGCGAGCACCGCTACATCAACTCGTGGACTGAAGGCCAGTATATGAAGCAGTTCATCGAGCCGGGCAACAGACTGAGGATGCTCACTGCCAGCAACGGCAACCGTGGCTTGCTGACCATCGACGAGGAGAGGCCTTATCAGTTGGTCTATACCTTGACCGACGGGTTGGGAAACACCTCGCAGGCGAAGTTCACCATCATCGGCAAGCAGCAGGAAATTCCTGCAGATGAGACAGATGAGAAGATGCTGTTCCGCTGGGACGAGGTGAACATCCTGCAACAGCCGGGCATCGATCTGGTGGTGCTGCGAGGCAGACTGTATGATGACCTACCGCTTGACTATAAAGTCAGCAAAGATGCCCAGGATGTGGCATTCACCTATCAGCTGAGCAAGCAGACGGTTCCTTTGCACGACTATGCTGACCTGAGCATCGGTTTGACGCAGACTCCTGTGGAGGATATGTCGAAATATTATGTGGCAGGCATCAACAGTAAAGGAAAACGCTACAGCTTGGGAGGTAGATATGAGGATGGCTATATGAAAGCCAGGGTGAGGGAGATAGGTACCTTTACCGTAGGCATCGACACCATTCCCCCAACAGTGAAGCCCATCAACCCTCAGCAGTGGAGCAGGAGTGGAACAGTGACGTTGGACGTGAAGGATGAGCATACGGGCATCAGTAGTTTTCGTGGCACGATTGATGGACAGTATGCCTTGTTTGGCAAATATAACTCGGTGAACAACCATATTGTGTGCTACCTCGACCCTGATCATGTGCAGAAGGGTCGCAAGCATGAGTTGGAGTTCACGGCTACCGACGAGTGCGGGAATACAGTAACGGAATATTTTAATTTTACATGGTAAATATGAAGAAGATAACAATCACTATGCTGGCTCTTGTGGCCGCAACCATCAACGCCTTGGCGTGTACGAACCTGATTGTCGGCAAGAACGCTTCTGCTGACGGATCGGTCATGATTTCTTATTCAGCCGACTCCTACGGCATGTTCGGATTCCTCTATCATTCCCCTGCAGGCACACACGAGAAGGGTGAGATGGTCGATATCTACGATTGGGATGAAGGCACCTATCACGGTCAGATAGCCCAGGTGGCGCAGACCTACAATGTGATAGGCAACATGAACGAGTTTCAGGTATCGATAGGTGAAACCACTTTCGGAGGCCGCGAGGAACTGGTAGATAAGAATGGCATCATCGATTATGGTTCGTTGATTTACATTGCTTTGCAGCGTTCACGCACAGCACGTGAGGCCATCCGTGTGATGACCGACCTGGTGCAGGAGTATGGCTATGCCAGCAGCGGTGAGTCGTTCTCCATTGCCGACCCCAACGAGGCTTGGATCATGGAGATGATAGGCAAGGGTACGGGTAATCGTGGAGCCGTGTGGGTGGCTGTCAGGATTCCCGACGACTGCATAGCAGCCCATGCCAACCAGAGTCGCATCCATAAGTTCAATATGGACGACAAGCAGAATGTGATGTATGCTTCCGATGTCATCTCTTTTGCCCGTGAGAAAGGTTACTTCAATGGTGTGAACAAGGATTTCGACTTTGCTGATGCCTATAATCCCTTGGATTTTGGTGGTTTGCGCTATTGCGAGGCTCGCGTGTGGAGCTTCTACAACCGCTATACCGATCGCGGTGCCGAGTTCCTGCCTTATATATATGGTACTTCTTCCGAGCCAATGCCTTTGTATGTGAAGCCCAACAAGAAACTCTCTCTGCAGGATGTGCAGCAGATGATGCGCGACCACTACGAGGGTACTGCGCTGGATATCACGCAGGATGTGGGTGCTGGCGCTTTCCACACCCCTTATCGCCTGTCGCCTCTCTCTTTCGAGGTAGATGGACAGCAGTACTTCAACGAGCGTCCCATCTCTACCCAGCAGTCGGCTTGGGTGTTCGTTTCCCAGCTGCGCTCCAGCATGGTTGACCCCATTGGCGGTGTGTTCTGGTTTGGTTGCGACGATGCCAACATGACTGTCTTCACCCCCATGTACTGCTGTACCGATGTGGTGCCGGCCTGCTACCAGAACGGCATCGATGGAGCCAACGACGTGACTTTCTCTTTCCAGTCGGCTTTCTGGGTGATGAACTGGGTAGCCAACATGGTTTATCCCCGTTACGACCTGATGATCGACGATGTGAAGGCCATCCAAGGCGACTTGGAGAACACTTTCTTCCAGGCACAGGACGCTGTGGAGGCCACAGCTCAAGCCCTCTATCAGCAAGACCCAGCCAAGGCGAAAGCATATCTTACCAACTACAGCAACATGATGGCTATGAATACCATCGACACTTGGAAGAAGCTGGGTGAGTATCTGGTGGTGAAATACAACGATGGTGTGGTGAAGCGTATGCCAACCACCAACTACATCGGTAAGCATACCAAGCAAATCGACCGCAGGTTAGTGCGTCCGGGCATTCCAAAGGGATTGCAGGAGGAGATTGCACGCCAGACGGGCGACCGCTACAAAATGCCAAAATAATAACTTAAATATATTTGAAACATGGAAGACCAGGAATTAATCAAGCAGGTGACTGAGAGAGCCCAGCAGTGGCTTACCCCGGCTTACGATGCCGAAACTCAGGCTGAAGTGAAAAGAATGCTCGACAATCCCGACAAGACTGAGCTGATAGAATGCTTCTATCGTGACTTGGAGTTCGGTACGGGTGGTCTGCGAGGCATCATGGGTGCGGGTACGAACCGCATGAACATCTATGTGGTGGGTGCTGCTACACAGGGTTTTGCCAACTACCTGAAGAAGAATTTCAAGGATAGGGAGCAGATTTCTGTGGCCATCGGTTACGACTGCCGCAACAACAGCGACCTGTTCGCTAAGAAGAGTGCCGACATCTTCTCTGCCAACGGCATTAAGGTATATCTGTTCGACGACATGCGTCCTACTCCAGAGATGAGCTTTGCCATCCGTTACTTAGGCTGTCAGGCAGGTATCAACCTCACCGCATCACACAACCCTCGTGAATACAATGGCTACAAGGCTTATTGGGAGGATGGCGCTCAGGTGCTGGCTCCACACGACAAGGGTATCATCGACGAAGTGGGCAAGGTGAAGGTGGAGGACATCAAGTTCGATGGCAACCCCGACCTGATTCAGATTATCGGTGCCGACATCGACAAGATTTATTGGGATCAGGTGCATACCATCTGCATCGACCCAGATGTAATCCAGCGCCAGAAAGACCTGAGCATCGTTTATACGCCACTGCATGGCACGGGTATGAACGGCATCCCTCAGTCGCTGAAGCTGTGGGGCTTTGAGAACGTGCACTGTGTGCCAGAGCAGATGGTGAAGAGCGGCGACTTCCCAACGGTTGTCAGCCCGAATCCAGAGAATGCTGAGGCACTGACTCTGGCCATCAAGTTGGCGAAAGAGATTGATGCTGACATTGTGATGGCCAGCGACCCCGATGCTGACCGCGTGGGTATGGCTTGCAAGAACGACAAGGGCGAATGGGTGCTCATCAATGGTAACCAGACCTGTCTGCTGTTCCTCTACTACATCATCACCAACCGCAAGAAGCTGGGTAAGATGGTGGGCAATGAGTTTGTGGTGAAGACCATTGTGACTACCGAGGTGATTCGTCAGATTGCTGAGAAGAACAACATCGAGATGCGCGACTGCTACACGGGCTTCAAGTGGATTGCTCGTGAAATCCGTCTGTCTGAGGGTGTTAAGCAGTACATCGGTGGTGGCGAGGAGAGCTATGGCTTCTTGGCTGAGGACTTCGTTCGCGATAAGGATGCCGTATCAGCTTGTGCGCTGTTGGCTGAAATCTGCGCTTGGGCTAAGGATAATGGCAAGACCCTTTACGAGGTGCTGATGGACATCTATCTGGAGTATGGCTTCTCGAAGGAGTTCACCGTAAATGTGGTGAAGCCGGGCAAGAGTGGTGCTGAGGAAATCCAGCAGATGATGGTGAACCTGCGTGAGAACAGTCCGAAGGAACTGGCTGGCTCGAAAGTGACGATTGTGAAGGATTACAAGACCTTGAAGCAGACTGATGCTGAGGGTAAGGTGACCGATTTGGACATGCCAGACACCTCAAACGTGCTGCAGTTCTATACGGAGGACAACACCAAGGTGAGCGTTCGTCCTTCTGGTACCGAGCCTAAGATCAAGTTCTACTTAGAGGTGAAGGGCACTCTGAAGAGTCCAGCCGACTATGTAGAGGCTGATGCAGCTGCTGCCAAAAAAATCGAAGCCGTTCGTGCTTCATTAGGCATCTAAGAGAAACAATGTTCCCCGCCGCTGGCGGGGAACATTGTTATTAGTATATTCTAAAGCCAATGATCTTTCGCACTTCTTTCAAGGTTTCCGATGCACTCTGGCGGGCATAGTCGGCACCTTCCTTGGCAACCTTGTCCAGCAGCTCAGTATTGGCACTGTATTCCTCAATCTTCTCACGGATAGGAGCCACAATATTCACCAAATCCTCGGCAATCTGCTTCTTCAGGTCGCCATATCGCAAGGTACAGTCGTTCCACTTCTCATCGAAATACTGGTAAGTATCAGGCGTAGAGGCAATCTTCAGGAAAGTGAAGAGATTCTCTATCACCTCGGGACGCTTGCTGTTGGGCTCCTGCGGACCATTGTCGGTCACTGCCTTCATCACTTTCTTGCGGATGGTCTTGTCATCATCGCGCAGGTAGATGCAGTTGCCCTCGCTCTTACCCATCTTGCCACTGCCGTCCAGTCCAGGCACCTTCAGTGCTGTAGCGTTGAAGTAGAAGTTCTGTGGCTCGGGGAAGAACTCCACACCATATATATTATTAAAGCGGCGGGCACATTTGCGCATCATCTCCATGTTCTGCTCCTGATCCTTGCCCACAGGCACTTTGTGAGCCCTGTGCTGCAGCACATCAGCAGCCATCAGAGTGGGGTAGGTCAGCAGGCCGGCATTCACGTTGTCGGGCTGCTTGCGGGCCTTCTCCTTGAAGGTGGTCACGCGTTCCAGCTCACCCAAGTATGTGTTCATGTTCAGGTAGAGGTACAATTCCAGCGTTTCCTTCACGTCGCTCTGCACATAGATGGGAGCCTGCTGAGGGTCGATGCCGCAAGCCAGATACTCGGCCAGGATGGTACGGGCACTGTTCTGTATATTCTCAGGTTTGGGATGTGTGGTCAGTGAATGCCAGTCGGCAATGAAGAACATGCTCTGGTATTGGCTCTGCATGGCCACGAAACTCTTCACTGCTCCAAAATAATTGCCCAAGTGCAAATTGCCTGTAGGACGTATTCCGCTTACTACTTTTTCCATTTTTATTCGATGTTTTATTAAATTGAGTGCAAAGATAGTGAATAATTTGTTAACTTTGCACTTAATTCGTGATGAAAGTAAATAAACGATTAAAATATGAAGAAAAATTTAGAGACTATTTGTGTGCAGGGCGGTTGGAAGCCCAAGAATGGTGAACCACGCGTTCTGCCTATCTATCAGAGTACTACGTTCAAGTATAGCAGCACTGAGGAGATGGCCGACTTGTTCGACCTCAAGGCCGACGGTTATTTCTATACCCGTTTGGCCAATCCTACCAACGATGCTGTGGCTGCCAAGATTAACGAACTGGAAGGCGGTGTGGGCTGTGTGCTGACTTCATCAGGACAGGCTGCCAACTTCTACGCCATCTTCAACATCTGTCAGGCAGGCGACCATTTCATTACCTCTAACACCATCTATGGGGGTACATTCAACCTGTTTGGTGTGACTCTCAAGAAACTGGGTATCGATTGCACTTTCATCGATCCCGACTGGAGCGACGAGCAGATTGAGGCTGCTTTCCAACCCAACACTAAGTGCTTCTTTGGCGAAACCATCTCTAACCCAGGTGGTAACGTGTTCGACATCGAGCGCTTTGCCAAGATGGCTCATAAGCATGGGGTGCCTCTGATTGTGGACAACACATTTGCTACTCCCATCAACTGTCGTCCGTTCGAGTGGGGTTGCGACATCGTGACGCATAGTACCACTAAGTATATGGATGGCCATGCTACCCAAGTGGGTGGTGCTGTGATTGATAGCGGCAACTTCGACTGGGAGGCTTACGCTGACAAGTTCCCAGGTCTGACCACCCCTGATGAGAGTTATCACGGACTGACCTATACCAAGGCGTTTGGCAAGAAGGCATACGTCACCAAATTGGTGAGCCAGCTCATGCGCGACTTGGGCTCTATCCCAGCTCCACAGAACTGCTTCCTGCTCAACCTGGGTCTGGAAACGCTGCACCTGCGCATGCCTCGTCACTGCGAGAATGCCCAGAAGGTGGCCGAGTGGCTGCAGGCTAACCCGAAGGTGGCTTGGGTGAACTATTGTGGTTTGCCTGGCAATAAGTACTATGATTTGGCGCAGAAGTACCTGCCCAATGGCTCATGTGGTGTGATTGCCTTTGGTCTGAAGGGAACCCGTGAGGAGGCTGTGCGCTTCATGGATGCCCTCGATTTCGTGGCTATCGTTACCCATGTGGCTGATGCCCGCACCTGTGTGCTGCATCCAGCCAGCCATACTCATCGCCAACTCTCTGATGAGCAGTTGCGTGAGGCTGGCGTTGCCCCCGACCTTATCCGCCTCTCCGTTGGCATTGAGAATGTTAACGATATCATTGCCGACTTAGAGCAAGCAATGCAGAAGATTTAATGATTCATTTGTTATTGAAACAATGGTAAACGTGATGAAGAACAAATTCATTGGCCTTCTGACGATAGCAGCATTGGCGATGGTGCAGCAGGCTGTGGCACAGGAGAACCTGCAGCAAGGGTTGGCTGCATCGCAAGTGGTGAAGAAGTTCACTACGGTGAAGGAGTTTCCGATAACTAGCATCAAGAACCAGTATCGCAGTGGAACTTGCTGGGCTTTTGGTACATTGGGTTTCTTAGAGAGCGAGATATTGCGACAGAGTGGCAAGACTTACAACTTGTGCGAGATGTTCGTGGTCAACAAGGACTACATGGACAACGCCACCCACTATGTCCGTATGCACGGCTTCAGCCAGATTTCTGAGGGTGGCTCGTGCGATGATGTATTGGAAGTAATCCGCCGGTATGGTATCTGTCCAGAGGAGGCTATGCCAGCACCTGGTTCGCTGACGGGTGACTCTCTGGCCAACTTCACGGTATTCTTCCCTGAATTGGAGACCGAAGTTCGTCGTGCCATCGTCCCTGATGACTCGATTGCCGCAGATGTAGCTGCTGCTCAGAAAGCCGCCACCACCATTGGCGCTTCTCCTCGTCCTCATTGGCAGGAGAGTGTGCAGGCGGTAATTGACAAATATGTGGGTTCGTGTCCTGAGTCGTTTATGTATGAGGGAAAGACATATACGCCAAAGTCGTTTGCCGAGAGTCTTGGTCTGAATCTCGACGATTACGTGAGTTTGACGAGCTTTACCCACCATCCGTTCAACCAGTGGTTCGTCATTGAGGCACCTTATAAATGGCGACTGAAGCCCAGCTACAACATCCCCATCGAGCAGCTGATGGATGTGATTGACAAGGCTTTAGATGCGGGTTATACCGTGGCTTGGGGTGGCGATGTGTCGGGTGATTTCACCCGCACGGGTTTGGCCATGTTGCCTGACGGTGTGCAGCCCACTCAGCAGCTTCGTCAGGAGCAGTGGGACGACTGGCGCTTCACCTATGACCATGTGATGCTGATCTACGGCAAGGCCATCGATGAGCAGGGCAAGCCCTACTATATGGTGAAGAACACCTGGGGTCGCTCCGGCCTCTATGCTGGCATCTGGTACATGTCTCGTGATTACATTGCGCTCAACACCACCTACCTTTTCCTCAATCGCCATGCACTTCCAGAGGATTTGCAAAAGGCCACAAATTGAAGAAAGAAGAGTAAGGTCAAGTTTCGGAGCTGACTAAAGTGTTATATCATAGCCCCGTTAGGGGCGGCAGAACACAGGCAGGGGTGGAGTCCGTTAGGACGGAACCCCTGTATAAAGTATTCCATTAATTTGAAGCCCTGTAAGGGCGACAGAATATCATTTAGTTCTGTCGCCCTTACAGGGCTATACAAAGGGAAATTCACAAAACAGGGGTTCCGCTACGCTTCACCCCTGCCTGTAATCTGCCGCCCTTACAGGGCTATACAAAGGGAAATGCACAAAACAGGGGTTCCGCTAACGCTTCACCCCTGCCTGTGTACTGTCGCCCCTAACGGGGCTAAAGACTTGCAAAGCCATGATTACTTATTCCCCCACTGCCTGGCGGTATGCTAAGAGCTTGTTCTGGTAGTTGGTGTAGGCATCGGTGCGCTTGTCGAGCGACTGCTGGTAGAGCAGCTGGGCCTCTAAAAGATCACTCATGGTAGAGATGCCAGCCTGATAGTAGTCGCGGTTCAGCCGCAGGTTTTCTGTTGCTTGCTCGATGCTTCGTTCGGCAATGGTGAGCTGCTGGTAAGCCTCCTGCAGGTTGTTCCAACTGCTCTGCATGTTGATTTTCAGCAGTTCGGAATTGTCGGCCAACTGATCGATTGCCTTCTGACGCTCAATCTTCTTGCGCTTGATGGCATGCGACCCTCCCCACCAGTCGGAGATGGGAATGCTTACAGTAGCCATCAGCATGCCGAAGGAACGGCCTGACTCCATCATGTTATGATAGACGAGTCCGCCACCTACCGCCACCGTCGGCAAGTAGCTGCCCACTGCCATCTTATGCTGCAAGCTGGTAGCTTCCACCTGCTTGTTTAACAGCTGATATTCAGGCGTGTTGAGCAATGCCTGCTGATGGTCTTGTTTCTCCATCATGGGCGACTTCACCTCTGGGTTGTAGCTCAGGGTAAAGTCGGAGGATTGCAATCCACAGAACTGAGCCAGGAGCATACGCAGGATAGAGATGTTGTTCAGAAGGGTGAGCTTCTGACTCTCCACGTCGTTCTGGCGTAGCTCCACCTGCAGCAGGTCGTTGCGCATAGTTACACCTGCCTCCACAGCCACTGACACATCCTTGTTGATGTCCTTCAGCAAGGTCTCTACGGCATTCACCGTATTCAGCTTCTCTTCCAGTGATACAATCTGCCAGTAGTATTGTTCAGCAGTCTTCTCTACCTCGTTCTCAGAGAGTTGCAGTTGCAGACGACTCACGTCTTCGCCCACTTTGGCAAGCTTGTTTCCATTGATGATCTGACCTCCGGCAAACACGGGTTGCATGGCCACTACACTGCCCATCACACCTTTCTTCATCATCTCCATGCTCATGGGTTGACCCAAAGCAGCCACCACCTCGGGTGGCATTGACTGTGCCAGTGCCATACCCAGTTCGGGACTGATGTAATCAGACATGTTGATGTCCATCTTTGCCATCCCTTTGTTGGCTTGGAACCAGAAGCCCGTTCCACTCACGTTGGGGAAGTATTTGGTAAACGCTTCCTTGCGTTGCTGCTCAGCAGCATCCACACTGCGCTGGGCATTGCGCAATGTGATGTTGTTATGACGGGCTGAATCGAGGATCTGCTCAAGAGAGTAGCTCTCTTGAGCGATTGACCATTGACAATTGACGATTGACAATGCAATTCCTATTATATATATTACTCTTTTCATGTGTCTTAATTTTAACTCACTTAAGCGAAACTTTCCAATATATCACTGGCAACATGGTTACTACCATAATGAGGGAGCCAATGCCACCAGCGAAGATGGTGACACCTACTGGCATCCAGAACGACGATTGGGCGATAATCATCGGTACCACACCCACAGCTGTAGTGGCGGTGGTGAGGAAAATGGGCACCATACGTCGACTGCCTGCATCCATAGCTGCCTGTTTAACGGCTGCGTTGTACTGCCTATAGTACTCGCGCTTTTCTTCCTTTGTGGCCTTTACTGGCTTAGGATGCTCAGCAACAAACTTCTTCACCAGGTCGATGGCATGTTCGAAGATGAGTATCTCGTTACGCATAATCATACCCATTAAGGTGATAAGGCCAAAGATGGAGGTAAGACCCAAAGAGCGGTTCATCAAGCCAAGGCCAATGAGGGCACCTGGAATCATCAATCCCAAGGCTGCCATACAGACAGTAGTGACGCCATACTTCTTAAAGTTGAACAACAGGAAGAAGAACACAATGATCATAGCGATGACTGTACCCCAGATAATCTGTGGCATGGCCTCGTCACCGTATTCAATCTCACCACCTACCTCAGAGCGTACACCTTGAGGCAACTCAATATCCTCTTGCATGATACGGGCAATTTCTTTCTCGATAGGAGAGGTATAAACACCCTGTACGAAATGTCCGGTTACTGTAATGCAACGTTCTCCACCACGATGTATGATGCGGCTCTCGCTCCATTGTGGAGATACCTTGGCTATCTGCCTTAGAGGAATGGTACTGTTGGTCTGGTTGATACCAGAAGAAATCATTGTCGTAGCTGAAGCGATACCTAAGTTAGCAACGTCAGAATACGTCATATCGGTATCGTCTTTCACCACAATAGGCACCTCGTAGTTGTCTTCCCATATCTGTCCAACACGGAGGTCAGACGATGTGGCACTCAAAGCCAGCTGGGCAACAGTACGGGTAATGCCCAACTGGGAGGAAGTGACTGGGTCGAGTTGCACGTTGATGATGGGGTAGGGCTGGAAGTAGTCGGTATGTACCCATTCCACTTCTGGCATCAGGCGCATACGCTCCATCAGTCTCTCTGCTGCCACATGCAGCGAGTCGAGGTTGTCGCCATAGAAACGGTATTCCAGTTCGGTAGGCTCCATGTAGTCCAGCCTCTTGAACTTTACGTATGAGTTGGGGAATGCCTCTCCCAGTTGGGGCTGATACTCTGCCAGAAGATCCAACGTGGTCAGGTTGCCTTTCGTATTGACGATGAACTGGGCAAAGTTGTCGCCTGCAATCTGAGGTGCATAGGCATCCATGAATCGAGGTGACGAACAACCAATGAATCCTGTAATACCGGTGATACGATCATCTTTTTCCAATACGTGGCGGACAGAGTCGGCAATAGCTTCTGTTTCTGCCAAGCCTTTGCCCTCAGGCAAGAAAATCTCGACGGCAAACTGATCGCGGTCAGCATAGGGGAACAATCGTATCTTCAACGTAGGTGCTATGAGCGTTGACAACAGGATGATGGCAATGCCTCCGAAGATGGTAAGCATGGGATGTCCGAAAGTCCATTGGAGTACACGGTCATAAGTGCGCTGCACCCATTTGGTGATGGCGTTTCCATCGGTGCTCACCTTGCCAGGCTTAATGATGCGTGTCTCCAAGAAAGGAATGACGGTTACTGCCAAGATGAGTGACACCATCAGGTTGATGGTGATGGTGACAGGGAAGTCCTCCAATGCATCGTGGAACATGCCTTTCATCGTTATCAGGTAAGGATAGAAGATGGCGCAGATGCAAATGGTGGCCAAGAGCATAGGCATGAAATACTGGCGTGCCGACTCGATAGCAGCATCCATTGGCTTATAGCCTTTGCCTAGATACTCCAGATATCCGTCTATGACTACAATACTGTTATCGACAATCATTCCCAATACCACGATGAGTGCTGCCAACGTAACGATGTTCAGCTCGATACCCATCAAATACATGATCGCTACAGATACGAAGGTACTTAAAGGAATGGTTACAGCCGCTACGATGGCTGAACGCAATGGAAACAGCACCATCATGACGAGGATGATGATGACCATTGAAATAAGCAGGTCGCGCAGGAAATCGTGGATGCTTGTTGACACCACTTTAGGCTTGTCGGCAATGCGCGTCACATTGACATCGTCGGGCAATTCATTTTGGCGGAAGTCTTTCAATACCTTATCTACCTCTCGTCCATATTCTATCACGTTATTGCCAGGAGTCATCTCCATGGAGAGCAGCACACAAGGATGTCCGTCCTGTTCGATGCGGCTGGAATGTGTGTCGTATTCCCTGATTACTCGTGCCACATCTTTTACTCGAACCACCTTGTCGGTAACGGGATCAGAGAAAATAATCTGGTTGGCAATCTCCATTTCTGAGTTTTCCGTCGCTTCCACATGGATGGGTATCTGCTGGTCGTCATCGCTGATACTACCGCTCATGGTGGTCACTCCCTGTGCCTGCAAACGGCTGAAGAGCAGCTGCTGGCCTATACCATAGGCTTGCAGTCGCTGACGGTCGATGTACAGACTAATCTGCTCTTTCTGTTCTCCATACAGTTTTACGTTGGCTATAGAAGGTATGCGGCGCAGGCGGTCGCCCAACTCGTCGCTGTATTGTTTCAGTTCGCGGTAGCTGCGCTGCGAGCTTTCGATGGCTATGAGCAGGGCAGAGGTGTTGCCGAAATCGTCATTCACCACAATGGCCAGTACGCCAGATGGCAGCTCTGACTTGAAGTTGTTGAGGCCATGCTTGATTTTTGACCAGACCTCATCTTTGTTGTTTACTTCATCGTTCAGTTTTACCATCACGATGCACATGCCATTCTGTGAGGTGGTGGTAGTCTTGATGCGGTTCACTTCACCGTAAGTAAAGAGATATCGTTCCAAAGGACGTGCCACTTGTTGTTCTATCTCTTCACTGGTGGCACCAGGATAGACAGCCACTACCACTCCCTGACGGATGGTAGCGTTAGGAAATTCGTTTTTAGGCATGACGTACATGCCGTATATGCCCATCACAAATAGAATGCCAATGATGAGCAGAGATATTGAGTAGTGCTCCAATGGCCAGCGGAGCCAATTCATCTTTTTGTCTTCCATATTCTTAATTCTTCATTTTCCATTCTTTATTAGAAGACAACGTTGGTTCCTTCACTCAGCTTCTGGTATCCCTCAATGACAATGCGCTGCCCTTCGTTGATGCCCGATGTAATTGCCACACGGTTGCCAATGGTGTTTCCGATGGTAATATTAGTGCGATGAGCGTTGTTCTCATTGTCAATGGTCCATACGAAAAGAGACCCGCCTGCATTCTTCTGAACGCTGGTGACAGGTATGCTGATAATGCTCTTCTGATTGACAGTATCATTGCTTCTCTCACTGAAAGTGACATTGGCTACCATACCAGGCAGCAACTTACGGTCGGGATTCTCTACATTTATGCGAACGGGGTAGGTGTGGGTCAGTGCATCGGCCTGCACTCCTTTTTCTATATGACCGCCTCTGACCTGCTTGCCAGCAGCTTCCACATCGATAATGGATGCTGTGTTGCTGTCAATCAGCTTGATCTCTGCCTCTGGCACAGAAATCTTCACTTTCACTGTGCTGATGTCGAGGATGGTTACCACTGCCTGCGATGGCATGGCTGTTTCACCCGCGTTCAGGTTCTTACGGCCAATGATGCCACTTACGGGAGCCCGAAGTTGGCAGTCTGCCAGGTTCTTCTGTGCCATGGCGAGCTGTGACTCAGCCTGTTTCACACTGCTCTGTATCTCTACCCATTTCACCTCGGGCAGCGAACCGTTGTCGTGCAGCATGCCGTAGCGTTTCAAGGCATCGTTGGCCTGTGTCATGCTTGATTCAGCCGCAGTCAGCATATTGCGGGCCTGGGTATCGTCCATGTCGGCAATGAGCTGTCCACGGCTCACCGCCTGTCCTTCTGTGACCATCATGTGACGCACCACTCCCATGCTGGTGAAGCTCACGGCTGTGCCCTCACGTTCTTCCACTATACCCACATACGATTGGTTGGATCCATCGTTGGTCGATTTCACCACTTCTGTTCTCACACGCGTGGGCGCTTTCTCTTGTTTTTCTTTGCCATTGCCACAGCTGGATGCTGTCAGTGCCATGGCAAGGAGTCCCATCAAAACCTTTGATTTCATGCTTATTGTTGTTTTTTATTGTTTCCTTTTTTTACGGGTGCAAAATTCGTAACAATAATTGAATTATCAAAGTTCTATAGGGGATTAAAATTGGTTGATTTTACTCTTTTGTTCATCTCAATCAAAAGATGAGGACATGATAATGAAATAAGGGCGACATAATATCATTCTGTTATGTCGCCCTTACAGGGCTAAACCTTGTGGAATGTTATTATACAGGGGCTACGTCCTTACGGAC
>CACZRQ010000028.1 GCA_902783615.1 uncultured Bacteroidales bacterium
GCACAGTGAGCAATCCCACACCAGAACGCAAGCAAGCCTTGGCTGCCAAAACCGAAGCACCTGCCATGCCCTGCTGACCAGCAATGAGCAACGCTCTGCCAAAATCGCCCTTATGCGAGAACCTGCTTCGAATCTTCAACTGATACCTCATGTGACCAGCATCGCCCATTTCGTAAGGGGTATAAGTCTGGCGAATCCCCTCCTTGCTCAGACCAATATCGAGCACCTTCCAAGCACCCACGTATGGTTCGTTCTCTGCAAACAGAAACGCCAGTTTGGGGAACTGAAGCGTGAGCGTATAGTCGGCTTTCACCACATGATCCATGATGTTTGAGGTATTGTCCTCTCCCATCAAGCCGCTGGGAATATCGATGCTCACCACAGTAGCTTCCGATGCGTTGATGAACTTCACCAGCGAGGCAAAACCTCCTGAGAGGGGCTTGTTCAGCCCACTGCCAAACAAGCCATCAATCACCACATCATCATCCGTGAGCTGAGGTGGCACAAACTGGTTGGTCACCTCATGAAACTCTACCCCATCGGCAATGGTCAGCAAGTCGCGGTTTGCTTCACAATCGGCCGACAGCTTGCCTGTGGTATTGAACAGATAGACTAATGGTTGGTAGCCGTTTTCCGCCAGCAAGCGAGCCACAGCCAAAGCATCGCCTCCATTGTTGCCAGGACCAGCAAAAATGACAAAGCGGGTATCGTCCTTATCGGGCCACTGGCTCATAATCTCTTTTGCAACAGCCTGTGCCGCACGTTCCATCAAAGCCAATGAATCGATTGGCTCATGCTCGATGGTATAGGCATCCAACAGCCTAATAGCTGATGTTGGAAATATTTTCATAATGATAAAGTTATTAGCCCTCTCTCTTAACGGAGAACATACTCACTCCTCTTATCGGAGAACATACTCACTCCCTCTAATAGAGTATATACTCCCTCCCCCTCCTAACGGAGGGTACTCCCCCTTACTAAGGGGGAGAGTCTTTTGGGGTATATTAATTCATCTCAGCGGGATTGAAGGAGAAGGTGGAAGGAGCAATCTTGCCATCTTTCTTCAACTTTGCAAACTCCTTCTTGGCTTTCTCCAACTGCTTCTGGAAAGCTTCGTTGGCATGCAGACGAGCAACTACACCAGCGGCAACGACACGGCCATTATCCACATCACTCTGATAATGATAGCCGGCAATCACGCGACTCTCACCTATCTCATAACCACGTTTCAGAATCTCGTTCTGGCGATCTACATTGATCTCCGCCAACACCAAAGCCGTAGCCCAACCAATGGCGGTATGTCCTGACGGATAAGAACCATTGTTTACCAGAGCAGCCTCATCCTCAGGCACACTGGTACCAATGCCAAAATACACAAACGGACGCATACGCTGATAATATACCTTGGCCTCACCACCACTCAGTACACCAGCATCGCCGTTCATATTGGTCATCAGCTTATAAATCTCCGGCGTGTTCTGTTCATTGATCTCAATGCCGAAAGCCTCACTGAAAGCCACAGCTACACCCTTGGGTGATACGTCAGCATCGGCAACAGCCTGCGCGCCACGTGGGCGAAGACGCTGGTAGCGACCCCAGTTGAAGCGAGCCTCATCAACGGCAAACTTAGCACTGCCTGGCTCGGGAGGAGGAGGCAACAGATACACACTGCTGGGCACCTCATTCTCTTCCAAGAAGAAATACTGAGGAGCTGTTGTACGGTCATACACGGCGGCACGAGCTTTTGAAGCTGCATCTTGTGCCATTACATTCGTTGCAGCAAACACACAGGCTGCGAATAAAATAAGCTTTTTCATAACATATTGATTTTAAATTTGTATCGAATAATAAGCATACAGGGATATACCTACAATAGTCAGGAGGCAGACCACGATGGGCACCCACCATTGCCTCACCTCCGACAAAGCTTCCTGCTTGGTGAGTCTTCTGTAGATAAACCAAACGATGGTAGCACCCAGCAGACCGACCAAAGCACCACAGAGGATATCACCAGGATAATGAACACCCAAATAGATGCGGGAATAACAGTTTACGATGGCCCACACCATCATAAAGGCAGGCAACGGACTTCTGCGCATGAGGAAATAGAGGAAAAACACCAATCCGAACGAGTTGGCGGCATGACTACTGGGGAAGCCATATCTTCCGCCTCGATAGCCATCAACGATATGTACCATGTCGCTAATGGGGTTCTCCAAATTGGCAGGACGCAATCTGCCCACTGCATGCCGAATCAAAGAAGAGCTCATCTGGTCGGTCACCACAATGACCAGTGCGATGGCCACTATACACATCATTGCCTGCTTGGCTGTCATATTCTTCAATAAAAGATATGCCAAAGACAAATACATGGGCACCCATATCCACTTGCCCGTGAAAAGCATCATGAAAACATCAAAGAATGCATTGTGGGCACTGTTAAGCCATAGCAGCAAATCGGTATCCACATCATTGATCATGGCCCATTGACCATCGACTATTATTTCATTTATCATACTTATCATAGTTCACCGTTTTGAGATATCATCATATAGTTTCTGTAGGTAAGCCTGTCCTTTCCGAAGGTTGACTCCAGGCTGGGATCCTTCATCATAAACCGTCTTACCCATTTGATTATCAAATATCAAAGTATTGTCTTCGGTCACCATGCCAAAGGCATCGGGTACCGTAAAGAAAGCAAAGTGAGGATTGTCAGGATTCAGCATGTCTTTGCTGAAAGTAAACTCATCGTGTGGCAATTCCATCAGAGCCAACAAGGTAGCAGCTATGTCTTGCTGAGAACCAATGGTGCTGATTCTCTGAGGTTCTTTCACTACTCCACCTATCATGATGAGGGGTATCTGATAGCGCTCAGGTGTAAAGTTGCTGATGAGTTCGGGATAGGCTCCCAGATGATCGGGCACCAGCACAACCAAAGTGTTTTCCCATTGTGGCAATTGCTTGAAGGTTTGGATGAAACGGCCTAAACAATCGTCGGTGTAGGCGAAAGCGTTCAGACGCTCATTGTCCAAACGATGATAGGGTACTTCGAAGGGTTCGTGACTGCTGGAGGTTTGGAGGACTTTGAACCACGGACGATGGACAATTGACGATTGACCATTGACATCGTGCTCCGCACGATTGATATCACGCTCTGCGTGATTGACAAATCGCTCATGCGATTTTGAATCTGCCTCAGATTGAAGGTCGGACAGAAGGCGATTGAGAACCACCTCATCGTGGGCACCCCATTTGCTCAACCGTTCGCTCATGGGGAAATCTACATCGCTGATAATCTTGTCGAAACCCTGTGCCATCAAATATGATCGCATATTGGTGAAGTCGGCATCTCCTCCATAATAGTAGGTAGCCTCGTAGCCTGCCCGTTTCAAACTACGGGCAATGCCAGGCAGGTTTTGCGTCTTGCGAGGGTATTTCATCAAACTGGTGGTGGGCTGCGCAGGATAACCACTCAAAATGGATACCAATCCGCGATCTGTGCGAAAACTGTTGGCATAGAAATTGGTAAACAAGATTCCTTCCTGAGCCAAAGCATCCAGATTCACAGCCACATCGGGCTCGCCTCCCAAGGTTGCCATCAGCTGGGAGGAGAAGCTTTCGAGAATGATGAAGAGGACGTTGGGCATTGACAATTGAGCTGCGCTCCAATTTCGTCGCGACTCGGCATAGTTCAAGCAAGCTTGACTCTGCTCTCGCTGCTCCGAAAAGTGACGATTGACAATTGACGATTGAGCTTCGCTTTGCTCTCGCTGCTCCGAAAAGTGACTGTTATCCACCAGCGTTTGGAAGATGGCGGTGGCTTCGGCATCGTCCATGAAGCGATACTGGTTGGCAAAGTCTGCTTGCTTCGAGAGCGACTCCATCAGATTGAAGGCAGGGTTCAGGGCAGCATGATTCAGTCGCATATCAGTGCTGAAGAACACTTTGCCTGTGTTCATGGTGGAAACGGTGAAGCCGCCTCGGATGGGGATGAAGAGGAAAGCAAGGAGGATAAGATTGACGATTGACAATCTACCATTGACCATTGACCATTGACCATTGACGATTGACGATTGACAATTATAATGATTCTTATCTTTCTGCCAAAGCCTCAAACTGCGGAACACATTATATATAATAATGGAAGTAGCAACGATGGCCAAGAGACCCATGAGGATGTACAGCCAACTCACACTGGCAAAGGCATCTTTAGGTGATGAGAGCAAATAGAACAACGGGGTAGCATCGAGACGAAAACCCCAGAACTCATAGAGTCCCATATCAGTCACCAAAATAATGGCCACCACAGCACTCATCACGATGAAATAGGTTTTCATGGCGATGCGCACCCATGAGCGTTGGGTCCAGATGCCAGCACTGAGCAAGATGCCAGGAATAATGGTAAGATAGCCGGCTATTGAAGCATCCAGCTTCAGTCCGTGCCACATCACAGCCAACCAGTCTGTCCACGAGGTATCGGCATACAGCCCATGATACCAGGCCATGAACAGCGGCTTCTGAATGGCGAAAATGGCTACCCAAGCCACAAATATCGCCACCAGTTTCAGCCATGAATAATTATTCCTACCCATCATCCTATCAGATTCCTTATCGATTGTCAAAGAGGCATCATTCAACTATTTTCATCAGCTTCAGCCGATGATCGATGCATGGCGGCAATTCGTTTTCAAAATGCGTGACCATCATCAACGTCTTGCCCTCACGACGGCAGAAAGCATCGATGATGCCTTTCACTTTCTGACGATTGAAAGTATCCAATCCATGCAGCGGTTCATCGAGAATCAGCAACTCGGGGTCTTTCACGAAAGCCCTGGCCAGCAGTACCAAACGCTGTTCACCATCGCTCATCTGCAAAAACCTGCGATCGGCCAGATGAGCAATGCCAAACGTTTCCATCCATTGCAGGCAGACCTCACGTTGTTCGGGTTTGGGCTTCACATACAGCCCGATACTATCGTGCAAACCACTGGCAACTATGTCAATAGCCGGCAAGTTCTTCAGGTAGGCACGATGCATTTCCGGACTCACATAGCCAATGTGCTTCTTAATGTCCCAAATGCTCTCGCCCGTACCTCGCTTGCGTCCAAAAAGACTCACATCGCAAGCATAGCTTTGAGGATTGTCGGCACAAATGATGCTCAGTAACGTCGATTTGCCACATCCGTTCTCACCACTCAAAGCCCATTTCTCGCCTCGCTTCACCACCCAATCCAGATCCTTCAATATGGTTCGGGTGCCATAGCGGATGCAGACTTTGTTCAGACGGACGATCTCCACTTCTGTCACCCCTACAGGGTTCTCATCCTGAGCTGAATGCTTATACAGGGGTTTCGTTTCACTACACCCCTGCCTATATTCTGTCACCCCTTCGGGGTTCTTTTCCATTCCCATGATGCCATCAAACCACTGGCGATAGTCCGATAAAGTGGTTTTGGCTGCCACTTTCATGTCCTTCACCCTCACCACATGCGTGATGAAATCGGGAACACTGTCCATCATGCTCATGACCAAGATGAGCTGAATGCCTTGATTGGCCAACTGCATCAAGAGACTTGTCAGCAGATCACGGGTAGCAGCATCCAGACCGATATAGGGATTGTCGATGATGAGGATGCGAGGTTGGGAAATCAACATCTTTGCCAACTGGAACTTGCGCATCTCGCCACTACTGAGCAGGATGATAGGCTTCTCCAACATCTCCTCTATATGAAAGATATCGAAGAGCTGCTTCTGCAAGTCATGTTGCTCGTAGTCACCCAACAAGTCGCGCACCAACGATACCTCATCCAAATCGGTTGAGTTCCAGCGCTGTTGATAATAATAATTGGTATCAGCGCTACCAAAGGTATCGCGAAAACTGATGTGCTTGATATTTCGATACACCTCTGTCCATGGCGAAGGAGAGAAATCATAGTCGAGTGAACCAGCATGAAGTGGATACTTGCCCATCAGCATATCCACCAGTCGGCTCTTGCCGGCTCCATTCTCACCTACAATTGCCACCTGCTCGCCCTTGAAAATCTCCAAGCTGATAGGTTCAGCCATACGGGCATCGGGCAGGCGAGGCCAAGCTTCCGACAATTTGATTGACCATTGACAATTGACCATTGACGATTGAGCTTCGCTCATTTGTTCATTATTCATTGTTCATTACTCTTGGTAAACGATTAAAGCCGATTCAGGAGCTACTGAAAGCGTAGGACCATACATGATGCCGATTCCACCTTCATATACCCAACCGTCTTTCACCACAGCCACATACTTACCCTCGGGCACATTCACCTTGGCATATTCCCTACGGGCATTCAGAATCACGATGATGTTGTTCCACACATCATTTCCTGCATGGTCTTTCAAGCGGAAAGCCACAACATTGCTATCCTCCACTGGCAAGAATTCCAGATGCTGGCGCACCAGATCAGCAGAACCCAAACGGAAAGCCGGATGTTGCTTACGCATGGCTATCAAACCTTTATAATAGTTGAACACAGACTGATAGATGGCCTTGTTGTGCCAATTGATGGCGTTCACACTATCGGGACTCTGGTAACTGTTGTGCACCAACTTCTTGTCGCGCATCACTTCCTCACCCGCAAAGATGAAAGGAATGCCCTGCGAGGTGAGCACTGCCGTCTGTGCCAGCATATCCAGTTTCTCCAATTCACCATATTTCATATTGGGCACCGATGTACGCAGTCTGTCAACCAAGCACATATCATCGTGGCAGCTCACATAGCTCATCATCTGGGTGGGTTCCAATGCCCAAGCCTTGTCGCTATAGTTCACCTGATCCATCTGAATCTGCGGATGCTCGATAGCTCCCACGATACCAAACTTCACGCTCTCTTCATGTCCAGGCAATCCAGCCAGGAATGCACCTTTCTTGTCGTCATCCCATGGGCCACGCAAGCCATCGCGCAGTTCATCGCTGAAAGCAGCAATGCCTGGCATCTTGGCGATATTGGCCTTCATTGCTAATGAGTCAGCTGCATATTGTGGAGTGGAGGCTGCCCATCCCTCGCCGTAGATCAGCACCTGCGGGTCAATCTTCTGTGCTTCCTCGCGTATCTCATTCATCGTGGCAATGTCGTGAATACCCATCAGGTCGAAACGGAAGCCATCCAAATGATACTCCTTCATCCAATACAACACACTCTCCACCATAAACTTACGCATCATAGGGCGGTTGCTGGCCGTTTCATTGCCACAACCCGAACCGTCAGCGAAAGTGCCATCGTCCTTCATACGGTAGAAATAGCCGGGTACCGTCTTCTCAAAGGCACTGGTAGCAGCATCGTAAGTGTGATTATACACCACATCCAATATCACGCGGATGCCTGCCCTGTGCAAAGCCTGCACCATCTGTTTGAACTCGCGGATGCGCACATCGGGCTTCGTGGGGTCGGTAGCATATGAACCATCCGGCACATTGTAGTTCTGTGGATCATAGCCCCAGTTATAATGATTCTCGTTGAGTGTATGCTCGTCAACAGATGCATAGTCATATGATGGCAACAGGTGCACATGAGTAACCCCCAACTCCTGCAGATGACCGAGGCCAGTCATCATCCCTTCGGGTGTATGGGTACCCACCTCAGTCAGTGCCAGGTACTTTCCCCTATGCTGGATGCCCGAAGCCGTATCGATCGAGAAATCTCGGTGATGCATCTCATACACCACAGCATCGGCCAAGCGCTTCAGTTCGGGCTTGCGGTCATTCTCCCATCCTGCTGGATTGGTCTGTGACAGATCGATGACAGCTCCACGGTTTCCATTGATACCCACAGCCTTGGCAAATATTCCTGGTGTATCACCCAACCATTCTTCATCCATCTTCACGTTGAAGGTGTAGAATTTTCCCTGCAGGTCTTTATCCACTTTCACATGCCAAGTGCCATCATCGCCCTGCGTCATGTAATGGGTTTCGTATGCATGGCCACCTTCAGCCTCATCATACAGCATCAGGCGCACCTCGTCGGCATTCGGACTCCACAAATGGAAGTTCGTGCCACTTGGCGCATACTCCATCTCGCTCAAACTGCCCATCCTCACGGGATAGTCGTCGGGCGAATCATACATCACCCGCTTGTCATTATTACAGCTACCCAATACAGCAACCATCATAGTTATCACCAAAAGTTTTATCTTCATAATCTTCTAATTTTTCTATAATCAATAGTCAATCGTCACTTTTCGGAGCAGTGAGAGCAAAGTCAAGCTTGCTTGAAGGAGCAAAGCTCAATTGTCAATTGTCAATCGTCAATTGTCAATCACCTTATCCGGATTCTTAGTCACAAAATCTTTCCAACTCTTATAGCCCTTCTCCACCTTCGGTGCCCCCATCTGCATGAAATGGCAATAGGCTGCGCCCAAGGCATCGGTAGCATCCAAAAACTTGGGCATCTCCTCCTCGGCAATGTGCAGCAGACGTTGCAACATACCAGCCACCTGCTCTTTCGAGGCATTACCATTGCCCGTAATCGCCATCTTGATCTTCAGTGGGGCATACTCGGTGATGGGAATGTCCCTACTCAGTGCAACTGCCATTGCCACACCTTGTGCTCGTCCCAACTTCAACATACTCTGCACATTCTTACCAAAGAAAGGAGCCTCGATGGCCACCTCATCGGGCAGATAGCTCTCGATGATGCTCAGCACCCGCTCGTGAATCTTCGCCAACTTCAGGTAATGGTTGGCATACTTATGCAGGTCGATCACCCCCATCGCAATCAGTGAGGGTTTGCCCATCGAAACCTTCAGCACACCATAGCCCATCACGGTGGTTCCCGGGTCGATGCCCAGAATAATTTTCTCTTTCACAGGTTCCTTCATGCCCTTTTCACCTCCTCAATATGGTAAGTTATGCTATAAACAATCATAATCTGCCAGTTTTATTTTGCAAAAGTAATGAATTATATATATCTTTGCAACCGAAAATCGAAGATTAAAGAAACAAAAATGATGATAATTGATAAAATCAATGAAATCCTGAAGGATGTTGAGGGGTTGCAAGCCGCTAATGCTGAGGAACTTGAAGCCCTGCGCATCAAGTATCTGAGCAAGAAAGGCATCATCAGTGGTTTGATGAACGACTTCCGCGAGGTGGCTGCCGACCAGAAACGTGAGGTGGGAATGAGGCTCAACGAACTGAAAACACAGGTGCAGGAAAAGATCAATGCCCTGAAAGAGCAGTTCGACAGCATGGATAATGTGGACGATGACATCGACCTGACCCGCACGGCCTACCCTGCTGCCTTAGGCACACGCCATCCGCTCACCATTGTGAAGAATGAGATCATCGACATTTTCGGACACATGGGCTTCAAATTGGCCGAAGGTCCGGAGGTGGAAGACGACCTGCACGTTTATACCAAGCTGAACTTTGCTGCAGACCATCCGGCACGCGACATGCAAGACACGTTCTTTGTAGAGCAGAACGAGAATGTGATCAAGAACATCATCCTGCGTTCGCACACCAGCTCAGTGCAAGCTCGCGTGATGGAGCAGACTCAGCCACCTATCCGTGTGATCTGCCCGGGTCGCGTTTACCGCAACGAAGCCATCAGTGCCCGTGCCCATTGCTTCTTCCATCAGGTGGAAGGTCTCTATATAGATAAAGGTGTATCGTTCACTGACCTGAAGCAGGTGCTCCTCACCTTTGCCCGCGAGATGTTTGGCAACGACACGAAGATTCGTCTGCGTCCGTCGTATTTCCCATTCACCGAACCCAGTGCCGAGATGGACATCAGCTGCAACATCTGTGGCGGCAAGGGATGCGGATTCTGCAAGCACACTGGCTGGGTAGAAATTCTGGGTTGCGGCATGGTTGACCCTAACGTGCTGGAAGCCTGTGGCATCGACAGCAAAGTCTATACCGGTTATGCTTTCGGTATGGGTATCGAGCGCATTGCCAACCTGAAATATCAGGTGAGCGACTTGCGATTGTTTAGTGAAAATGACGTGCGTTTCCTCCGTGAATTCGAGGCTGCGTACTGAAGATAAAGCCGTGAGGCCCATTTTTTGTTTTTCTTTTCATAAGTAAAGATTTAATTGGTTAAACGAAGCAGGCGATGCCTTCATGGCATCGCCTGTCATTTATGGGGGCTGAGAAAAACACTATTCTATCCACACAGGAGGAGCTCCCAGCACTACTTCGTTCTTCTCCACATAGTTGCGGGTCAGCACACTCACTGATGGCTGATAAGCTATGTTCTTCTTGTCATAATTCTTGAACCACTCCATCGTAGGCTGGGCATAGCCTGCCCTCTTCGCTATCTGCAGCACAATGGCATATCGGCTGATGGGGTTGAATTTATCATATTCCTTATGATTATTCATCACACTCTTTTTCGTGCTGTGGTAAACGCCATTGGAATAGATTGCCATACCACCAGAATAGGCACCCACGCCTTCTGAAGCATACGCCTCATCAGTCCAAAAGTCTTTCCAAACAGCTGTGGTATTGGTATTCTTGTAATCCACATTCAAGTCAAATCCTTTGGCGTGCAACTCATCAAGATCTATCGGATCGCCATTGCTATCGGTGCTCACCTTGTTCTTGAACGTTTTCGAACCATCCGAACTGTATTCATCGGCCAACAAACCAAAGCCATGTCCACCCGCCTCATGATGAATCACCTGCTCCATATCTTCATCCACTGGGATGAGGGCAGCGGCAAAGCCATCGACAGCCTTGTAGCAAAGGGCACGATTCGGTTTATCTTTGGGCTCATTAATCAGGACGATGCTCAGCACGTTTGAACTGGTATTCCCCAGCGCATCTAAGTTCTCCAGTACCTCTCTAACTTTCCAAGAATCAATTGAATAACTATCGTCAGCACGTTTAGTGCCATAATACACGTTCAAGCCAGGCTCATTGTTGGGCGATACAACCATGAGTCGGTACACATCGAAATAACCCCTGAAATCACCGAACGGGGGTATCGAGAAAAAGTCTTCCATCGCTTTGGTAGCCAAGGTGGTAAAGTCATCATACATGTTATCGCTGAATGCGTCGCAGGTAATGACAATAGGAATGCCCCCACCCTCGGAATGCTTCTGCAACACTACCAGCTCTTCATGCTTTGCATAGTTATTCGACACATACTTCGTTTTCAGCGCATTACCGCCACTCTGAGCCAATGACTTGTTCACATGTGCCCAGAGGTCAGAAGTATAGACCACATAGGGAACACTGTCGTTCATCTGGTTGTTGCTCACGTCGAAGCTGGTCAGAGAAGTCATGTTCCTCACTTCTTTCGGTATACCTCCCGTGATACTGTTGTCAGAGAGGTTCAGCTCGCTCACCGATTTCAGCAAGCCAATCTCTGCGGGAATCTTTCCTTTCAGTCCGTAGCCACTTAGGTCAATCTTGGTAACCGTCCCATGTGCATCAGCAGTAACGCCAGGCCAGGCATCGGCATCGCTCAGCGGCTTGCTGACATCCCATTTCTTATGCTTCCAGTTGGGGCCATCCATGCTGTTATACAGTGCTATCAGTGCATCTAACTGCTCATCGGCCTCAGCCTGCAGCATGGCATCGGTATCAACGACAGCGAACGATTTCATCACACCTCTGCCCACCTTCACTGCATTGGTGGTCGATTTCACAATGGGATGATGCAAACCTTCCGCCTCCACTGTCAATGTGATGCCTTTCTCGAATGTGATGGCAGGCACCACAAAGTAGAAACTGATGGGCGTGTCCGTCAGTGTTACATCCTTCACCGTCATTACCTGCTCATAAGAGGGTGGAAGAGTTGGGTATCTGCTCACCATATCAAGAACAGGTCGCGCCTTCATTGGGTCAATCTCTGCTCCTCCTGCAATCTGCTCGCCGTTATTGCCTTTCAGCGTCAGTTTGGTCACTTTCAACGATCCTGACAACGTAAAGCGTATCAGACCTGTCATGTGATAGAAATTCAGCACATTAGTACCTTTACCATCACCCCACATCGGCATCATCTGAGCAGTGGCAAAAGAGTCGTGGCGATAGTCAATGTCGGGTGCTAAGTAGAACACATATCTATTATCCGTTGCGTTGAAGCCTGCCCCTGCGGGGAAAATGGCATTGAATTGCTTGCCGGAAATAGGAGTATAGCCTGGATCCACATCAAAGGTCTTCGACGAACTTTGGTATTTCAACGTATAAAAAGTTCCTGTTTTCAAGTCTTTATCCACATACAGTTGGATGGCATCGCCCACTTCAAAAGCTATCTTCTTGTCGTTCAAAAGTGTAGAACGGGTTTCTGCCATCTCGTCCACAATGTTGGCATAGAACTGGGTATAAGCTTTCTCGCCCTCGGGTTCAATGGCTTGCTTCGCTTCGTCCGAGCAACTGGTCAAGACTGCCAGCAAGCCCCAAGTCAATATTTGATAGAATTTCTTCATAACTTCATGCTTTTTAGAGAATTACCAATCCTGACCTTCATTAGATACATCTTCGCCGTTGTTCGACGTAGCCGCCACAACAGTAATCTTGCAGGTGGCAGTCTTGCCACCATCGTTCGATTTCACGGTAACAACGGCCTCGCCTGAAGCTAATGCAGTCACCTTCCCCTTTTTGTCAACCGATGCCACGGCAGCATTGCTGCTTGTCCAAGTCACCGTTTTGTCGGTAGCATCCTTAGGATTCACCGTGACCGTCAGCTGTTCAGTGGTTCCCGATCCCATCTGCAGGGTACCCCTGTTCAGTGCCACACTGGTCACATGTGTCGATACTGGCGCAGGAGCAGAGACGGTAACCGCGCAAGAAGCCGTTTTGTTGCCATCCACGGTTTTCACGGTAATGGTAGCAGTGCCTTCAGCTACTGGTGTCACCACCCCGTCTTTCACGGTAGCCACCTTCTTGTCGCTACTCTCCCAGGTCACGCTCTTATCTGTAGCATCATCAGGAGTCACCGTAGCAGTCAGTTTGCCATTGGATCCGCCAACAGTCAATTTCAGCGTTTTCTTATCCAATGATACGCCAGTCACCGCCACAGTTGGCTGGTTCACCGTCACTGTGCAGGTGGCAGTCTTTCCGCCATCCTTAGTGGTTACTGTGATCACAGCGGTACCTGCAGCCACAGCCGTTATCTTGCCGTCGTCAACGGTAGCCACCCCTGTGTCGTCCGATTTCCAGCTCACCGTCTTATCCGTTGCATTATTGGGCGACACTGTAGCAGTAATCTGTTCGCTTTCACCCACCTCCATCGTCATGGTTGTCTTGTTCAAACTCACCCCCGTCACCGCTACGGTTGTAGGTGTGGGAGTTGGCGTAGGAGTAGGTGTAGGCGTTGGCTCATGCGGGATGCCGCTCGAACCTCCCGACCCTCCTCCGCAAGCAGTCAAGGTCAAGGCCAATCCAAACATCAAAGCTAATCGTTTCATATTGTCTGTTTTTTTGATTCCAATCGCAAATATAAATACAAAAAGGCGTTTTCGCAAAGAAAATGGCAGGAAAAAAGCCTTTAGCCATACTCTAGCCTTACTCTAAGCAGGCTCTAGCC
>CACZRQ010000029.1 GCA_902783615.1 uncultured Bacteroidales bacterium
GTTCTTCGAACCCGCGGCTATTATAGGGAGATGCTTTCTATCGCAAATCGCTCACGCTCGGGATAGCTCAAGCAAGCTTGACTCTCCTCTCGCTTACTCGCGATTTTCAGCATCATATAACAAAAGCCTGCTAATTAATTGTTCAACCTTTAAACAAAAACACCATGAAAAACAAGGAACTTTGGAAAACGGTGATTCAGTTCGCCATATCGATTCTGACGGCAGCACTGACTGCTATGAGCACCACTTCGTGCATGGGACATGGCCCGATATTTATCTAAAAGCAAGTCCTCGCATTTGCGGGGACTCTCTTTTTTTTAAAATATCAATCCCTTTGTTTGTTGTTTCTATTATTTTGACTATCTTTATGTAGTTAAACTTTTAAATCCATATACTAAGGCAACAGAAGACAAGAACAAAAGACTGGTGAACATCGAAATTGAAGACGATGTGAAGCGTCTGACCATCACTGGCCAAGACGAACATGACCAGGTGGTGATGAAACAAGAACTCAGTGATGACGAACTGGATAATGTGGCAGGAGGTCGCATTAGAAAAAAAATTTATTTAGAACACGTTGACCTGATTGAGGATGTCAATACTTATGACAAAAAATATGGAAACCAAGAGCAAGCGTGTCGTGCAGATTGAAATCGACGACGAGGTGAAGAAGCTCACCATCGAGGGCATTGACAAGGATGCCCAAGTAGTGATGAAGCAAGAACTGAGTGATGACGAACTGGATGGTGTGGCAGGAGGACGTGATCATGGCGGGCAGAGGAGGATGGACGGCTGTGATCCTTATAGACCGTGCCATAAAGATATACATTATTAAAGGTAACAAGGTAACAAACCCACATTTACTCCTTTCAATTTACGAGGTAAGGAGATAAGTTGTGCGGTTAAACAAAATATTATGGCAACAGAAGAGAAAGCAAAACGTGTTGTGTAGATCGCTTTTTCTTCTGTTGCCATAGTGTTATCTTACAGCCCCAGCCTTGCCTTGACGAATTGCTCGATGAAATCGGTGGTGCGGGCAATGCCTAATACGGAGGAGTCGATGCAGAGATGGTAGCTCTCGGCAGCTCCCCAACGCTTGTTGCTGTAGTAGTTGTAGAACTCGGCACGACGCTTCTCCACATGATTGATCTTCTCTTCAGCCTTGCTGGCACTGATGTTCTCGATGCGGGCAATGCGCTCGATGCGGAAAGGCAGGGCAGCAGAGATGAAGATGTTGACACAGCGAGGGTTATCGCGCATGATATAGTCGGCACAACGGCCAATGAACAGGCATGATTTCTCGTCGGCCAACTTTCGGATGGCATCGCTCTGCATCTGGAACAGGGCATCGTTGCTGAGATAGTTCATGGTGTTCATGGCAACATTGCCGTTAAAGAGGAAGCGCAAACCAAAGAGGTTGCTTGCCAAGGGTTGGGAGGCTTGCTCGTCGGCTTTCTCGAAGAATTCCTTGCATAAACCGCTTTCTTCGGAGGCTACGTTGAGGAGCTCCTTATCGTAGTAGGCAATGCCGAGCCTCTTGGCCAGCTCTGCCGAAATTTCTCGTCCGCCACTACCCAGTTGACGGCCCACGTTGATGACAAATTTTTCTACCATAATCGCATTATATTTCTGTCGCCCCTACAGGGCTAATCATTATTACATTTCGTAATACAGGGGTTTTACCCCTGCCTGTACACTGTCGCCCCTACGGGGCTTTTCTTGGATGCTGAAAGCATTCCCTTATAATAGCCGCGGGTTCGTAGAACCTGCGGTTTACGTTGATACGTTTATTATTGCACTCTGAAAGAGTGCCCCAACATGATGCTGGGCGACGCTTTCAGCGTCGATATTTTTTATTCATTCTATCCGTAGGTACCGGCGTTGCCGGCACCCACGGCTATTATGCGGTGACGCCTTCAGCGTCATTAATTACATTCTATCCGGAAGGTTAACCGTCAATCTTCTTAAACGCTCTAAACTGCTGCCACAGCATGACGGCGGCAACGATTGTGGCGATGGCATCGGAGATGGGCATGCTGTACCACACACCATTCTCGCCAAAGAAGCGGGGAAGGATGAGGATGCAGGGCAAGAGGAAGATCAGCTGACGCGTGAGCGACAGGAAGATGGCCTTGCCCGCCATACCGATGCTCTGGAAAAAGTTGCCCGTCACCATCTGGAAGCCCACCACAGGGAACACCAGCATGATGATGCGCATGGCCTTGACGGAGATGCGAATCAGCTCCTCGTCGGTGGTGAAGATGCGCACCAGCAACTCTGGGATGACCATGCAGAGGATGGTGGCAAAGGTGGTGACCGCCGTTGCCCACATCACAGTGAGCTTAAACACCTGTGTGACACGGTCGTAATGACGTGCACCATAGTTATAGCCCGCAATGGGCTGCATGCCCTGATTGAAGCCCATCACCACCATGATGGCCACAAACACCAGTCGGTTCACCAAGCCGTAAGCACCAATGGCATAGTCGCCTCCATGCGTCACCAGCGCATTGTTGATCAATATGACCACCACACACGAAGCCAGGTTCATGAGGAAAGGCGAAAGGCCAATAGCCAATGAATCGAGCACGATGCGTTTCTTCAGCTTGAAGATGCCCTTCTGGAAGTGAAGCAGTTCGTTCTTGTTGCTGAACAGCTTGAGCTGCCACATCAAGGCAGAAGTCTGCGCAATGACAGTGGCGATGGCTGCACCTCGGATGCCCAAGTCCAATCCGAAGATGAAGATGGGGTCGAGGATGGTGTTGAGAATCACGGTGCCGATGGTGGCATACATCGCCTTCTCGGGATGGCCCGACGAGCGCAACAGAGCGTTCAAGCCAAAATAGAGATGGGTGATGACGTTGCCTATCAGGATGATCTGCATGTAATCGCGTGCGTATGGCAAGGTGTTGTCGCTCGCGCCAAAGAAATAGAGGATGGGCGAGAGAATGGGCAAGGTGACGATGGTGAGCATGGCACCCAGCAAGATGTTGAGTACAAACACATTACCCAACACTCGGCGAGCCGTGTCGTAGTCGCGTTGCCCCAACTTGACAGAAGTAAGCGTGGCGGCACCCACGCCCACCAATGAGCCGAAAGCGGCCGTGATGTTCATCAAAGGGAAGGTGATGGCGATGCCTGAGATGGCCATAGCTCCCACACCCTGGCCGATGAAGATGCTGTCCACCATATTATAAAGTGACGAGGCCGTCATGGCGATAATCGACGGAATGGCATACTGCATCAGCAGCTTACTGATCTTTTCAGTACCTAAAGCGGTTGGAACTCGTTGTTGAGACATATTAAAAAATGTTTTAGGCTGCAAAGTTACGAAAAAAATTTGTACCTTTGCAACGCATTTTATTGGAAACAGAATTATTTATGAATGTTTTGGAATTAAGCGAACAGGAGATCATCCGTCGCAACAGCTTGGAAGAGCTTCGAAAAATGGGGATAAACCCTTATCCCGCAGCAGCGTATGAAACTAACGCTTTCTCAACGGATATCAGGGCTGAGTTCAAGGACGAGGACGAGCCACGACAGGTGTCGATTGCCGGACGTATGATGAGTCAGCGCATCATGGGCAAGGCTTCGTTCATCGAACTGCAGGACTCGAAAGGCCGTATTCAAGTATATATCACCCGTGACGACATCTGTCCCGACGAAAATAAAGACCTTTACAACGTGGTGTTCAAGAAGTTGCTCGACATTGGCGACTTTATCGGCATCGAGGGTTTCGTGTTCCGCACCCAGATGGGTGAGATTTCCGTGCATGCCCAGAAGCTGACATTGCTCTCGAAGAGCCTGAAGCCGCTGCCTATCGTGAAGTATAAGGATGGTGTGGCTTACGACAAGTTTGATGACCCAGAGCTCCGATACCGCCAGCGTTATGTGGATCTGGTGGTGAACGAGGGCGTGAAGGACAACTTCCTGAAGCGCGCCTTGGTGCTGAAGACCATGCGTCAGGTGCTCGACGAGGCAGGCTATACCGAGGTGGAAACCCCTACCCTGCAGTCGATTCCGGGTGGTGCATCGGCTCGTCCGTTCATGACCCACTTCAATGCATTGGACTTGGACATGTACATGCGCATCGCCACCGAGCTGTATCTGAAGCGACTCATTGTGGGCGGCTTCGAGGGTGTGTATGAAATTGGCAAGAATTTCCGCAACGAGGGCATGGACCGCAACCACAACCCCGAGTTCACCTGCATGGAACTCTA
>CACZRQ010000030.1 GCA_902783615.1 uncultured Bacteroidales bacterium
ACAGAGAAGTTAAGCCCGGTCACGCCGATGGTACTGCCCACAAGGTGGGAGAGTAGGTAGCCGCCGTCTTTCAGTGATGGACAGCTTCCGTGCTTCATGCATGGAGGCTGTCCTTCTTTTTTACCCTTTACCAATCGATTTCTTTAAAAATGTTACGCTGTTTGATAAAAAAGTAACGAATTTGTTGGTTGGCACAAAAATAATCTTTAACTTTGTGTCTTTTAATGAAAAAAGCTAAATAAATGACATATGAGCGAACGATTGTTTATTTTTGACACTACATTGCGCGATGGCGAGCAAGTGCCTGGATGTCAGCTCAACACCGTTGAAAAGATTCAGGTGGCAAAGCAACTTGAGGCATTGGGTGTGGATGTAATAGAGGCTGGTTTCCCAATATCCAGTCCTGGTGACTTCAATTCAGTAATTGAAATTTCAAAGGCTGTGACATGGCCAACCATTTGCGCGCTTACCAGAGCCGTGGAGAAGGATATTGATGTGGCGGCAGAATCATTGAAATATGCTAAACACAAGCGTATCCATACGGGTATTGGTACCAGCGACGAACATATCAAGTATAAATTCAACTCCAACCGTGAAGAAATCATTGAACGTGCTGTGGCTGCTGTAAAGTATGCTAAAAGATATGTGGAGGATGTGGAATTCTATGCTGAAGATGCTGGACGTACCGACAACGAGTACTTAGCAAGAGTGGTAGAAGCTGTTGTGAAGGCGGGAGCTACCGTGCTGAATATTCCTGATACCACTGGTTATTGTCTGCCAATGGAGTATTATGAAAAGATAAAATACCTGAAAGAGCATGTGGATGGCATTGACAAGGCAATTATTTCTACCCACTGCCACAACGATTTGGGCTTGGCGACAGCCAATACCTTGCATGGTGTATTGGGAGGTGCCCGTCAGGTCGAGGTAACAATCAATGGCATTGGCGAACGTGCTGGCAACACATCACTGGAAGAGATTGCGATGATTCTGAAATGTCATAAGGGCATTGGTGTAGATACTAACATCAACACCACCAAGATTTATCCAACCAGTCGTATGGTCAGTGGCTTGATGAACATGCCAGTGCAACCCAATAAGGCTGTGGTTGGTAGAAACGCTTTTGCTCATTCCAGTGGTATTCATCAAGATGGGGTGCTGAAAAATGTGAATACATACGAAATCATGAATCCCAAAGATGTGGGATTGGACGATAATTCTATTGTGTTGACAGCCAGAAGTGGACGTGCGGCATTGAAATATCGCATGAGCGTGCTGGGTGTGGATGTGCAAGATGAGCAGAAGGTAGATCAGATTTATGAAGCATTTTTGCGTTTGGCTGATCAGAAGAAGGAAATTAACGACGATGATGTGATGATGCTGGCTGGTGCTGATCGCACGGCTTCTCATGCCATCAAGCTCGATTTCCTGCAGGTTACCACTGGTATGGGTGTACGCAGTGTAGCAAGCATCGGCTTGGATATCTCTGGTCAGAAGTTTGAGGCTGCTGCAACGGGTAATGGTCCGGTGGATGCTGCTATCAAGGCATTGAAGAAGATCATCCTGAAGCAGATGACTTTGAAAGAATTCACCATCCAGGCTATCAGCAAAGGTAGTGATGATGTGGGTAAGGTGCACATGCAGGTTGAGTATGATGGAAGCATGTATTATGGCTTTGGTGCCAATACGGATATCGTGACCGCTTCGGTGGAAGCCTATATCGACTGTATCAATAAATTCAGAATTAAATAAGAAGACTGATATATGAATACTTTATTTGACAAGATTTGGGATGCACATGTGGTGCAGCAGGTGGAAGACGGACCTACCCAACTGTATATCGACCGTTTGTATTGTCATGAGGTGACAAGTCCGCAGGCTTTCGCTGGCATGAGGCAAAGAGGATTGAAGTGTTTCCGTCCAGCGCAGATTTTCTGTATGCCTGATCATAATACACCTACCCATGACCAAGACAAACCCATCGAGGATCCTGTTTCTCGTAAT
The DNA here is from genome assembly GCA_902783615.1 of uncultured Bacteroidales bacterium. GTDB lineage: Bacteria > Bacteroidota > Bacteroidia > Bacteroidales > Bacteroidaceae > Bacteroides. Next base: position 2,005 of record CACZRQ010000030.1, read on the forward strand.
CAGGTAGATACCTTGGCGCAAAATGCCAATGACTTCGGATTGACTCATTTCGGTATGATGCATCCCAAGAATGGCATCATTCATGTGGTTGGTCCAGAGCGTGGCTTGAGCTTGCCTGGTATGACCATTGTATGTGGCGACTCTCATACCTCTACTCATGGAGCGATGGGTGCTGTTGCTTTCGGTATTGGTACCAGTGAAGTGGAAATGGTGATGGCATCTCAGTGCATTCTCCAGCAGAAACCAAAGTCAATGAGAATCAATATCAAGGGCGAACTTGGAAAAGGCGTTACAGCCAAGGATGTGGCATTATATCTGATGTCAAAGATTTCCACTTCAGGTGCTACAGGCTATTTCGTTGAATATGCTGGTGATGTGGTGACCAACCTTTCTATGGAAGGACGACTGACCCTTTGCAACCTCTCTATCGAAATGGGTGCACGTGGTGGTTTCATCGCTCCCGATGAGAAGACTTTTGCATACATCAAAGGTCGTGAATATGCACCTAAGGGTGATGCATGGAATCAGGCTGTTGCTTATTGGAAGACCTTGAAGAGTGGTGATGATGCTGTTTTCGATAAGGAATTGTATTTTGATGGTGCTGATATTCAGCCGATGATAACTTACGGAACCAATCCGGGAATGGGTATGAGCATTACCGATAGTATTCCTTCTTTGGAAGGTATGGGTGAGGCAGCTCAGGCTTCATTCATGAAGTCGATGAACTATATGGGCTTTAAGCCAGGACAGAAACTGTTGGGTCATCCAATAGATTATGTGTTTCTTGGTGCATGTACCAATGGCCGCATTGAGGACTTCAGGGCTTTCGCTTCCTTGGTAAAAGGTAAGCACAAAGCTGAGGGTGTGACTGCATGGTTGGTACCAGGCTCATGGGCTGTTGACCAGCAGATTCGTGAGGAAGGCTTGGATCTTGTACTGCAAGAGGCTGGTTTTGAGATTCGTCAGCCAGGTTGCTCTGCATGTCTGGCCATGAACGATGATAAGATTCCTGCCGGTAAGTATTCCGTATCTACCAGCAACCGAAACTTTGAAGGACGTCAGGGACCAGGTGCCCGCACCATTCTGGCCAGTCCGTTGGTAGCAGCAGCCGCTGCAGTGACAGGTGTGATTACAGACCCAAGAACATTAATCTAAGAAACGTTATGAAACAGAAATTCAACATAATAACCAGTACTTGTGTGCCACTTCCTTTAGAGAATGTGGATACCGATCAGATTATTCCCGCTCGCTTCCTCAAAGCTACCGACAAGAAAGGTTTTGGCGAAAACTTGTTCCGCGACTGGAGATATGACAAACAGGGAAATCCTATCAAAGACTTTGTACTGAATGATCCCACCTATGGTGGTGTGGTGCTGGTGGCTGGCAAGAACTTTGGCAGTGGCAGTAGTCGTGAACATGCTGCCTGGGCTATAGCAGACTATGGCTTCCGTGTGGTGGTGAGCAGTTTCTTTGCTGATATCCATAAAAACAATGAGTTGAACAACTTCGTCTTGCCAGTGGTGGTGACTGAGCAGTTCCTGCAGGAGCTCTTCGATTCCATTGCAGCCAACCCGAAGATGGAGGTTGAGGTAGATTTGCCTAACCAAACAATTACCAACAAAGCTACGGGCAAGAGTGAGCATTTTGAAATCAATGCCTACAAGAAACATTGCCTGATGAATGGCTTGGATGATATTGACTTCCTGTTGGAGAACAAGGATAAGATAGAAGCTTGGGAGAAGAAGCATGGATAAGATGCCCCGTGAAATAGAAATCATGGACACCACGCTTCGTGATGGCGAACAGACCAATGGCGTGTCGTTCGTTCCTCACGAGAAGCTGATGATAGCCCGCTTGCTCCTGGATGGTGTAAAAGTAGATCGCATCGAGGTGGCATCAGCTCGTGTGTCGGAGGGTGAACATGAGGCAGTAACCATGATCTGCGATTGGGCAAAGCGTCATAATCGCCTACATCAGGTGGAGGTGTTGGGTTTCATCGATGGGAAAACATCGGCCGACTGGATTCATTCTACTGGGTGCAGGGTAATCAACATGCTCTGCAAAGGCTCTGAGAAACATTGTACTTACCAACTCAAGAAGACTGTTGACGAACATATTGCCGATATTAAGCAGACACTGGATTATGCCACTTCCCAAGGATTGGAGGCCAATGTCTATCTGGAGGACTGGAGCAATGGCATGAAAGATTCACCCACATACGTTTTCCGGTTGATGGATGCCTTGACGAAAACGAATATCAGACGCTTCATGCTGCCCGATACATTGGGCGTGTTGAACCCGTTGGAAACGTTCGATTTCATCAAGAAGATGGTGAAACGTTATCCAGATGCCCATTTCGATTTTCATGCACACAATGATTACGACTTGGCTGTGAGCAATGTGTTGGCAGCTGTGTTTGGAGGATGCAAAGGTTTGCACACCACCATCAATGGCTTGGGTGAACGTGCTGGCAATGCCCCGTTGGCCAGTGTACAGGCTATTTTGAAAGACCACTTCCATGCCATTACACATATTGATGAGAGCCGTTTGAATGAGGCAAGTAGAACAGTGTCATCTTATTCTGGCATACCTATTGCACCTAACCGACCTATTGTGGGTGAGAGCGTATTTACTCAAGTGGCTGGCGTTCATGCTGATGGAGACAATAAACGTAACCTCTATTGCAACGACCTGTTGCCAGAGCGTTTCGGACGTAAGCGTGAGTATGCTTTGGGCAAGAACAGCGGCAAGGCCAATATCCGCAAGAATCTGGAAGAGTTGGGACTTGACCTGGACGATGTTTCCATGCGTAAGGTAACAGAACGTATCATAGAATTGGGCGACAAGAAAGAACTGGTGACACCAGAAGACTTGCCTTACATCGTTTCCGATGTGTTGAAACACGGGGTAACCAATGATAAGGTGAAATTAAAGAGCTATGTCATCAATCTGGCTCATGGCTTGAAACCCATGGCGATGCTCAAGATTGATATCAATGGGCAGGAGTTTGAGGAAAGTTCCAGTGGCGATGGCCAGTATGATGCTTTTGTGCGGGCCTTGCGCAATGTCTATAAAAAGACCTTGAAACGCAAGTTCCCCATGCTGACCAACTATGTGGTGAGCATTCCTCCTGGTGGACGTACCGATGCTTTGGTACAGACCGTTATCTCTTGGAGTTTCGACAACCGTGAGTTCCGTACCAGAGGTCTGGATGCCGATCAGACGGAAGCGGCTATCAAAGCCACCATTAAGATGCTCAATATGATAGAAGATGAATATGAGTCGGGCAAAGACTTGTATGAAGATACAGATGAATAATCATTAAAACAGAATAAATATGAAATTTAAGATTGCTGTGTTGGCCGGTGATGGTATCGGTCCTGAGATTTCAAAGGTTGGTGTTGATGTGATGAACGCCGTGTGCAAGAAGTTCGGACACGAGGTGTCTTATGAATATGCCATCTGTGGTGCAGATGCCATCGATAAAGTGGGCGATCCGTTCCCAGAAGAAACATTCCAGGCTTGTATGAGGGCCGACGCTGTGTTGTTCTCTGCTGTGGGTGATCCTAAGTTCGACAATGACCCAACAGCCAAGGTACGTCCTGAGCAGGGCTTGTTGGCTATGCGTAAGAAGTTGGGCTTGTATGCTAACATCCGTCCGATGCAGACTTTCAAGAGCCTGCTGCATAAGTCGCCATTGAAGGCTGAACTGGTGGATGGAGCTGACTTCATCACCATTCGCGAACTTACTGGCGGTATGTATTTCGGTGAGAAGTATCAGGACAACGACAAGGCTTTCGATACCAATTTCTATTCTCGTCCCGAGATAGAGCGCATCTTGAAAGTAGGTTTCGAGTATGCCCGCAAGCGTAACCATCACCTTACCATCGTTGATAAGGCCAACGTGTTGGCTTCTTCCCGTCTGTGGCGTCAGATAGGACTGGAGATGGCACCTCAGTATCCTGATGTCAAGACCGATTTCATGTATGTGGATAATGCATCCATGCGCATGATTCAGGAACCTAAGTTCTTCGATGTGATTGTTACAGAGAATACTTTTGGCGATATCCTCACCGATGAAAGTTCTTGCATCAGTGGATCTATGGGCTTGCTGCCATCGGCATCTACTGGCGAGCATACCCCAGTGTTTGAACCAGTACACGGCTCATGGCCACAGGCTAAGGGCTTGAACATCGCCAATCCATTGGCACAGATTCTTTCTAATGCCATGATGTTCGAGTATTTCGACCTGAAGGCAGAAGGTGCATTGATTCGTGAGGCTGTGGATGCTTCCATCGAGGCCAATGTACGTACGCCTGAGATTCAGGTGGAAGGTGGAGCCAAGTATGGTACCAAGGAAGTAGGAGCATGGATTGTTGATTACATCGAGAAGGCATGAACATAAGAATCTTTTTTCTTTTTTCTTTATATGTTTTGCTGGTGTCTTGTGCAGAGGATAAGTCCTTGCCCAAGGCACCAGTCTATTCTGACGCGACTCAGTGGTACATATCCGACCGTCAGGCTGATGCTGATATGTTTTATGTAATATCCACTGAAATTGGTGATTATCAGTTGAAAGACGGTACTGTTCGACATTTGGCCGACACTTACTTGGAGCAGACCCGTCAGCCCATGTATGGCGAGATGTTGGGCGTTGATACCCTGACAAGCGGTAAGTTGAACTATTACTCTCCCTACTACCGTCAGTGTTCTCTGCAATCGTTTGCTTCCGATAGCGCAGCCATTCGTTTCAACATTGCCTTGGATGATGTGCGTCGTGCCTTTGCCTATTATTTGGAGCATCAGAATAATGGCCGTCCTTTCGTCTTGGCTGGCTTTAGCCAAGGTGCCATGATTGCCCGTGAGCTTTTGAAGGAAATGGATGAGTCGGTCTTTCAGAGAATGGTTGCAGCTTATCTGATTGGCATCAAACTTTCTGCAGATGATTTGGCAGAAAACCCACATATCCGTCCTGCAAAGGGAGCCGACGATACAGGTGTCACCATTTGTTATAATAGTATGAAGGGTGAGGATGCCAACTATCCGTCCGACAATGGCTCTAATGTTTTGGCAATCAATCCTGTGAATTGGAGAAACGATGACGCTGTAGCTGAGCTGATAACAGAGCCATCACCCATGAAACCTGTACATGAGCAACAGAAAGATTCCATGACGGTGCAGTTGGACACAAAATCGAATCTGCTGTTAGTGAAAGGTTACTCCGCCACCGATTACGTTTTGCCCCTTATTGGTACTACCACCAGCTACCATACCCGTGAAATTTGGCTCTACCGTGATCAGTTGAAAGAGAATATCCAACAACGTGTGGATGCTTTCTTGAAGTGATGGCAGTATCTCAAAAGAACCAAAAGACATTAATCTGCAAAGGTCATTTCATCTAATAGCCATTGCGCATGACCAATCTTTTCCACAACGAACAGCAGGTACCTGATGTCTAATGAAATGTTACGGCAGAACTCTGGATCAAAGGCCAAGTCGCTCATGGTGCCTTCCCAAACACGGTCGAAGTTGATGCCTATCAACTCACCGTCGGCATTGAGAACCGGACTTCCTGAGTTACCTCCTGAGGTATGGTTGGTTGCTAGGAAGCACACCGGCTGGTCGTCATGGCCTCCTTCGGCATAGATATCACGCAAAGTCTGTGGAATGTTGTAGTCGAAGATATCCGGATTATCCTTTTCTATGATTCCCTTGAGAGTAGAGATGGGTGAGTAGGATATGGCATCAGAAGGATTGTATCCAGCTACCTGGCCATAGGACACTCGAAGTGTGCGGTTGGCATCAGGATAGAATGTCTTGTCGGGTTGGAACTCCATCTGTGCCTTCATGTATCTGCGGTTGGCCAGATTTATTTCCTGTCCCAAACGGCTCACCGTGGGTTGCAGCTCCTTTCGGTACCACTGGTTGTATGCATTGTACATCTCATAGGCAGGGTCTGTTTCTATCTTAGGAAGGTCTTCTTTAGTGAGACTCAGCACCTTGTCCTTGTCGGTAAAGATGGAACGGGCAAACAGGTCGTTGCGCCAAGCTTCAAGACTACCGTACTGAGCAAGCTTCTGCGTATGGTAGGCAGGCTTGAAGGCTGAACTTAGCTGTTTGTCGAAAGCGCCCATCATTGCCACGAAAGTTTCCTCGTCTATAGGCTGGTAGTAGTCTTTGTAGAAAGCGTCAGCAACAGTTTCCACTGGGCGCCCGTCTTTCAGAGCAGAATGAACTCTGCTGGCGAAAGTCAGTAATTCTATGGTAGATACTGTTTCATTATAATATTCCTGAGCTCGGAAATAGGGGTTACGGCGTTCATAGAGTGAAGAGATCTGCTCCAGCAGTCCTTTGTACTGATTGTTTTCCGCCCATTTGCGGAATCTGTCTTCATAATCCATTTTGGATTCAACCGTTTTTCTGCGAGCCAGACCTTTGGCTTCACCCTGCCATTTCTTCCAGGCATTTGATACGCTGGCATTTTTGGAAGAATACTGGATACGTACCGCCTGATCCTGCGACATATACTTTTTCTGGATATCTAAACGCATGGTACGCAGTGCTATCTTCTCTGGGTCGGATACCTCGCCGGTATAGCGCACCTCGTCAGAAGTGACATACTCCTTGGTGGTTCCTGGAGTGCCATATACCATGGTAAAGTCACCCTCCTTCACGCCCTTGCGGGATATGGTGAAATAGCGTTTTGGCTTATAAGGCACATTATCCTTCGAGTATTCTGCAGGCTCATTGTTCTTGTCAGCATAGATACGGAAGATGGAGAAATCGCCCGTATGCCTCGGCCACATCCAGTTGTCGGTATCTCCACCAAACTTACCGATGGAAGATGGAGGAGCGCCTACCAGACGCACATCGGAATAGATTTTATACACGAAAAGGAAGTACTGGTTGGCATAGTAGAGACCCTCAACAGAGGAACGGATCCCTTTGGCTTGGTTATTGATGGCATCGGTGATGATTCTGGAATTCGCCTGTACCAAAGAGTCGCGTTGCCCGTTGGTCATGGAAGGCACATAGCCCTTCAAGACTCGGTCGGTTACATCCTCCATGCTCTGGAGGAAGCTAACGGTGAGCCCTGGGTTCGGGAGTTCTTCCTCCTTACTCATTGCCCAGAAACCATCTTTCAGGTAGTCGTGCTCCACCGTACTGTGCTCTTGAATCTGCCCATAGCCACAATGGTGGTTTGTAAAGAGTAGTCCATCTGGAGAGACCACTTCACCGGTACAGCCTCCGCCAAAACGTACTACGGCATCCTTCAACGAGGCCTTGTTTACACTATAGATGTCCTCTGCCGTGAGCCGGAATCCCTTGGCTTGCATATCATCTATTCGACTGGAAATGAGTAATGGTAGCCACATGCCCTCATCGGCTTTCACAGGCACCAGAGCTGTGAGCAATACTAGAATGAGTAGAAATGTTTTTTTCATGGTTATTTATATTTTCTGCGTCCATCCTTCACCTTACCATGTCGGCATGGTCATGGACGACTGCATTTGCAAAAATAATGCAAGTAAATGGAAATACAAAAGGATTTGAAATTAATTATTTCATCATACTTGTTTTTCCCGTTCTTTTATCTTATGGAGCAGCTTTATTATTCCAAGAATCTTGGAGAATCCTGCAAGATTTTGAAAACCTTTCAAACGTTTTTTAGAAGGAACCCTGCTGCACTAGACTAATCTTTCTGAGCTAACAAAATCTTGATATACGCTTCGATGTCCGATGAACTGACGTCGTATATAGGCTGAAGTTGGGTGAATAGTTCGTCCTTTTTAAATAATGCGCCATTCGAAAGCATAGCCATGAGACCCTTGCTCATTAACTTATGGCCAGAATGTTCAAGTGCCTGCGGAATCAAGGCCTTGATGTCGGAACCGTTCTTAAGGATGGAATAGATGTCATAGTAGTCACGAAACTTGCTGCGACGCATCATGGCCTCCATCTTCATGATACCAATGGATTCCACATCTGCCAGACGGATATTGTTCAAATAGGGTATTTCCTGCATAGAGGGAATACGTTTGCGGGGGTCTGCATAGAACGAGACTTTCACACCATCGACGATGAATAATACCTGGTCGAATCCGGCCACCTGTACATCCTCTATGGTTCCAACGGTCTCAAGCTCTTTCTGAATATTGGGCCAGCCGATATCAAGTGTATCGTCCTTGCTCGTTTTCCATCGCATGAAGTCCAAGTCCTCGCTCTGTCGCGTTTTCAGTTGTATTGACAGAGCTGTACCGCCAACCAATACGAAGGGCTTGATACATTCCAAGCGGGAGATTGCATCAATAATTCTGCCCGTCTGTGGCGCTAGTACTTGTGGTTTCATGCTGCCAGTCTTTTATTGAGTTGACGGGTAGCCATAGCCTTCACATAGCTGCGTGGGCGCTTGGCGTGAAAGTAGTACCAAGCAAAGAAATAGTTCAGGTTATAGTAGCGTTCACCCTGAGCTACCACATTCTCTATCCACGCTTTCTTCATCTTCTTATACGAGAAAATGCTGAAGAGCATATTGATTTCGTCGATGTCAAGATATAGCATCACCAACTCTATCAACACATCATCGGGCATGTCGTTGATAGAGTCGTTATCATAGCTCCACAAGCAGTGCTCCTGCTTGAGTTTGGCTATGAGATATGGCTTGACAGTTGCTTCTTGTTTCATCGATTCAACTTATTATATGCTGCAAAGATAGCAAAATAACAGCAAACGAATCATCATTTGCTGAAAAATTTGATTATTTACGGCAAAAAAGAATCATGGAGAATCCTGCAAGATTTTGAAAACCTCTCAAACATTTTAGGAGGAACCCTGCAATACAGGGTTCGCTGATAAAGAAGAGCCAAGGGCAAAAGGGGAGTTTGTCAAACGTAAGCTTCCTGTAGCTCATGGCATTTTAATGCAAAGAAGGGTGGGGCGGGTAACCTGTTGTCTGCTACAAAGAATCGACTTGCTCTTTGGTCAGATCTGTAAATTTCATAATGTTTTCAACAGGCATTCCACTTCGCTTCATGCTGGCAGCAATTTGCAACTTCTCTTGCTGGATACCTTGCTGAATACCTTCTTCTCTTGCATAGTGACGTTCACCATCCAACACGGCATCAAAGTCCCACATACGTTTCAGAGAACGGTCGTAGGCAATCTGCTCATCCTCCGTCATCTTGTCGTAAGTGGCGAGATCAATCAGATCCACAAAAGCTGGATTCTTATCTGTAAATGGCATCTTCTCAAGAGTTTTCATATTGTTTAGCGTGTAAATCCAATAATCAAAGTCTTTTTCACAAGCTTTGCCTCTGAACGAATGCAAAGATAAGTCATTTCCATGTAACCACAAAATCTTTTGCAGCTTTTTGTCATGTGACGGACATATCTCAATATAACTGTTGGGGGCAGCTCTAAATTTAACTTAAAATCGTTTTCACTTTCTACCCTTAATGCAAGAAGAGTAGGGCAGGTAACCCCTATTGTCGAAAAAGAAAGAAGATTTTCTTGCAATTGTTTCGTGATTTAGAAACAATTCTTTATCTTTGTAGGCAAATTAATTTATTAACAATGCCAGAAATGGAACTAAAAGTATTTATTATGAAAGAGGCATCCGATTTTATAAAGAGTATGCCAAAGCCAGTGGGTAGAAAAATACACCAAACTATCCGTCGTGTTGAGAATGGTGAACTTAACCCTGTTATTTTTGCAAAGTTAGATGGAACGAACATTTGGGAGTTCCGAATACTTTTCAATAATGTTAAGTATCGCCTTTTTGCATTTTGGGACACGCAATCTGAAGCTCTTGTCATTGCCACGCATGGCATTATCAAGAAAACGCAGAAGACGCCAAAGAAAGAAATAGCGAAGGCTGAGAGGATAAGACAAGAATTTTTTAACGCCAAGAGGAGATAAGGTTATGGAAAAAGTAGGTAAATTTACTCTGTATAGTATGGACGAAGTGTTAGACGAACGCTACGGAAAGATTGGTACTCCAGAACGAGATGAATTTGAGAGAAGTGTTTCCGAACACGTTCAAGCCTATAAACTTGGTGAGGCCATCAAGAAAGCAAGGTTGGAGCAGCATCTCACACAGGAAGCGCTTGGTGCAAAAATAGGTGTCCAACGTGCCCAGATTTCACGATTGGAAAACGGGTACAGTATCAGCATTGCCACTATGAGCCGTGTATTCAAAGCCCTTGGTGTAGCAACTGCGACGCTTGATTTAGGAAGTGTTGGCAAGATTGCTTTGTGGTAAAACACGATGGGGGGCAAACCTTTGAGCAGAGAGACAACCTCCGGCATCCTATGAGAATCCTCCATGAATCCTGGACTTATTCCAATGCGTTCAGTTCACGCCAAGTACGTTCAATGACAATGTTGTTAAATGTGGCGCGTACCCAACTCTGGTTATGCTCTGCAAAGTCGTAGGCAGTCTTCACACCAAGAGATTCGAGACGTGCTGCATAGCGTCGGCCAATGCCCCAGACTTCATCGATGGGATATAGTTTCAACGCTTTGATGCGCTTCTCGTCGGAATCGATCATGCAGCAGTGGCGGTAGCCCAGGTATTTCTTAGCGAAATGGCTGGCCATCTTTGCAAGGGTCTTATTGGGTGCCAGTCCAATGCTGACGGGCATTCCTACACTCTGCTTGATTTCCTTATGGAGATCTTCGCCCCAAGCTTTCAGGTCCAGATGCTCCATGCCGTCG
>CACZRQ010000031.1 GCA_902783615.1 uncultured Bacteroidales bacterium
ACTGAAGTTGATGACACCATTGCGGCTCAAGGGAGTAACACTGCTCACCACACCTTCTAATCGCTTGCTGCCCACTTTGACGATGGCTTTGCCACCAGGAACTACTCTGTCGCCATAACTGTCGGCTATCTCAGCATCCACCTTGAAGTGGCTCAAGTCGCTCACGATAGCCACCTGACTTCCTTGTCCTACCTGTGCTCCCACCTGCGTATTGATAAAGGTGAGGATGCCTTTGCGAGGAGAACGGATTTGTGCATCTTCCAAGGTGCGACGCATCTCGTTCATACTCTTGGTAGAGATATTCAGCTCCAACTCCTTAACTTTCAGGTCGGCTTCCTTTACGCGCCTTTCGTTGGTCAATTGTTGACGAAGCTGTTGCAAAGCCAAACGCTCCGTCTGGTAGTCCAGTTCTGCTTGGCGAACTCGATCGGTGGTGCCTGAGCCCAGACTGTCCAATCGTCTTTCGTTCCGCAGATTTACCTCCATGCTACCCAACTTCATCTCTTCTACTTCTACCTTCATGGCGAGGTCGCTCAAGTAGGTTTCGTTGTTCACTCGCAGCTGTTCCAGTTGCAGGGCCTTCATCCGCTGTTCATCGCTCAGCTTCGCCAAATCGGTTTCCGCACTCAGTAGGTCGAGTTTCAAGATGGGGGTGCCTACATCTACACTATCGCCACCTCTTTTATAAATCTCCATGATGCGTGTAGTGATGGGAGAGTTGATGATTTCCTCGATGGCAGGCGACACCTTGCCAGTGGCTGTTACGCTTACCTCGATGGTGCCTCGGCTTACCTCGCTGATAGTCAGGTCATCCTTGCTGACACTGGTGCGCATCAGACTCATCAGAATGATGCCAACCACCAGTATGCCTCCACCTATCATGCCACCCTTGATAAGCTTCTTACGGCGAGCCAAGTTCTTTTCTTCTTTTGTAATCTGTCTGTCCATAGAAATGTTTTTTTGCCTATTATACCTCAAAAGCCGTGCCAAATTGCTAAGTTGCTGATAATGAGTATAGACATACAAAAATAGGTGTCCGTTTTCGGACACCTATTCAATATTATCGTACACCAGATTATTCTTTATTGGCACGTTTGCGTTCAATCTCGTCGAGGATAATCTTACGCATTCGCATCGACTTGGGTGTTACTTCAACATATTCATCCTCCTTGATATACTCCAGTGCTTCTTCGAGTGAGAACTGCACGGGTGGGGTAAGGCGCACCTTATCGTCAGAGCCAGAAGCACGCATGTTGGTGAGTTTCTTCGATTTGGTGACATTGATCACCAGGTCGCGCTCATGCACATGCTCGCCAACCACCTGACCAGCATACACCTCATCTTGCGGGAAGATGAAGAAGCGGCCACGATCCTGTAGTTTATCCAAGGCATAGGCGAAGGCTGTACCTGCCTCCATCGCCACCATCGAGCCGTTGATACGACGAATGATGTCGCCCTTGTATGGCTGATATTCCTTGAAGCGGTGAGCCATGATGGCTTCGCCTGCTGAGGCTGTGAGCACATTGGTACGCAAGCCGATGATGCCTCTCGATGGAATGTTGAACTCCAGGTTCACACGATCGGCACCACCATCTTCCATCTTCAGCAAGTCGCCCTTGCGGCGAGTCACCATATCTATAATCTTACTGCTATAGTCAGTGGGCACGTTGATGGTGAGTTCCTCCACAGGTTCGCATTTCACGCCATCAATCTGCTTGTAGATTACCTGAGGCTGACCTACTTGCAGCTCATAGCCCTCGCGACGCATGGTTTCGATGAGCACAGAAAGATGCAGCACGCCACGACCTGAAACAATCCACTTGCCTTCCACATCAGCCTTATCCACACGCAGTGCTAAGTTCTTGTCCAACTCGCGCTCCAGTCGTTCCTGAATATGGCGCGAGGTGACATACTTGCCCTCTTGTCCGTAGAACGGAGAGTCGTTGATGGTGAAAAGCATGCTCATGGTTGGCTCGTCGATAGTGATAGGAGGCAAAGCCTCAGGATTCTCGAAGTCGCAGATGGTATCGCCAATCTCGAAGTTATCAAGACCCACAATGGCGCAGATGTCGCCAGAGCCCACTTCAGCTACGCGTCGGCGTCCCATACCCTCGAAGGTGTGGAGCTCCTTGATCTTCGTCTTGGTCAACTCGCCATTGCGATGCGCCAAAGTGACGTTCATACCTTCTTGGATAACACCACGATGCACACGCCCCACAGCGATACGGCCTGTGTAAGAGGAATAATCAAGAGAGGTAATCAGCATCTGCACAGTGCCTTCCAGCTGCTGGGGAGCAGGAATGTTGTCGATGATGCAATCCAGCAGCGGAGTGATATCCTCAGTGGGCTGCTTCCAGTCGGTGCTCATCCAGCCGTTCTTGGCTGAGCCATAAATCACGGGATAGTCGAGCTGCTCCTCAGTAGCGTCGAGGTTGAACATCAGGTCGAACACCATTTCATTCACCTCTTCTGGGCGGCAATTGGGTTTGTCCACCTTGTTCACCACCACGATGGGCTTCAAGCCAATCTGCAGGGCTTTCTGCAGCACAAAGCGAGTCTGAGGCATGGGACCCTCGAAGGCATCCACCAATAGCAGACAGCCATCGGCCATGTTTAGCACACGCTCCACCTCGCCACCGAAATCGCTGTGTCCCGGAGTGTCGATGATGTTAATCTTTGTACCTTTATAGTTAATGGAAACGTTTTTCGAAAGAATGGTGATACCACGCTCGCGTTCCAATTCGTTGTTATCCAGCATGAGCTGACCCGCCTGCTGGTTCTCGCGGAAGAGATTTCCTGCCAGCAACATCTTGTCAACCAGTGTGGTTTTACCGTGGTCAACATGAGCAATAATGGCGATATTTCTAATGTTCTGCATACCTATTATCTTAAAAGTGGGTGCAAAGGTACGAAAAATTTTCAAATTTTGCTTGCTATGTCAAATATATTGTGTACCTTTGCCCCGCATTTAACGATTTACAATCAATTTTTAATTAAACATTATGTATTTAGACGCTGCTAAAAAGAAAGAAATCTTCGAGAAGTACGGAACGTCCAACACTGATACTGGCTCACCTGAGGCCCAGATAGCATTGTTCTCATACCGTATCTCTCACCTGACCGAGCATTTGAAGGTCAACAAGAAGGATTATAGCACTGAAAGAGCACTGACTATGTTGGTAGGTAAGCGCCGCCGCCTGCTGAAGTACCTGCAGGAGCGCGATATCAATCGCTACCGTGCCATCATTAAGGCTCTTGGCTTGCGCAAGTAATTGCTTGCAGCAGAAGATTGAAAGGGGAAGTCTTGAGAGACTTCCCTTTTTTTCATGCTCCCCCTTTAACATCATTTCACTTTATATAGTGTGTTTATAACAATCAATGTTGTATATTTGCAGTCTAAGAGTTTTATAAAACCAATTGTTGCACAAATAGTTATGGTTTGTGCAATGAGCGGAAAGTTTCGAATGTAAAAAGAATTGACATTATGTGGCAGCTATCAGAAAGAACCATTGGCCAATGGCTGGAATACTGGGCTGAGAAAACCCCAGATAAGGAATACATCGTTTATTCCGATCGTGATATGCGTTGGACTTTCAAACAGTTCAACGATCGAGTTGACCGTTTAGCGATGGGCTTGCTGGCCATCGGCATTAAAAAAGGTACGCATGTGGGTATCTGGGCAAGCAATGTCCCCGATTGGAACACCATGTTCTTCGCCTGCTCTAAAATAGGTGCTATCTCTATCATGGTGAACACCAATTTCAAGCAATATGAGATTGAGGATATGGTGCGCAAGAGCGATATGGAGGTGCTTTGTATCATCGAGCATGAAAAGGACAACAATTTCATGGATATGACCTACGAAATGCTGCCAGAGTTGAAAACGCAAGAGAAAGGACATTTGCAAAGCGAGGCTTTCCCTACCATGAAATCAGTGATTTATATGGGTACGGAGCAGCATCGAGGCATGTACACCATCAACGAGCTAATGATGATGGGACTCACCATTGGCGAGGGCATCTACCAACAGGCCAAGAATGCCTGCAATTGTTTAGATGCCATCAACATCCAATATACCAGCGGTACCACTGGCTTTCCCAAAGGTGCAACACTCTCTCACTATGGCATTTGCAATAACGGCCACCTTACGGGAGTGCACCTCGATTTTTCACCTGATACCAAGCTTTGCATTTGTGTGCCCTTGTTCCATTGCTTTGGCTTGGTCTTAGGGGTTTTGAATTGTCTGACTCATGGATGTACCATGGTGATTGTGAAACGTTTCGACCCGTTATTGGTGTTGGCCAGCATCCATAAGGAGCGTTGCACATCGCTCTATGGTGTGCCCACCATGTATATCAATATCCTGCATCACCCCATGTTCGACCTGTTCAATCTCAGTAGTCTGCATGCAGGCATTATGGCTGGCTCGCTGTGTCCTGTGCCTTTAATGAAAGAGGTGGAGAAGAAGATGCACATGATTGTGACCAGCGAATATGGTCTGACAGAAGCATCGCCTGGCATGACGCAAACGCGTTGGGACGATCCGTTTGAGGTGAGATGTACCACTGTGGGACGTGAGTTCGAGCATACTGAGGTGAAGGTGCTCGACCCAGATGGCAACGAATGTCCCATTGGTGAGGAGGGCGAGTTGTGCAATCGAGGCTACAGCAATATGTTGGGCTATTACAAAGACCCTGAAGCTACGGCTCAGCTGATAGATAAGGACAACTGGCTTCATAGTGGTGACATTGGTTATAAAGACGAGAATGGCAATTTCCATGTAACAGGTCGCATCAAGGATATGATTATCCGAGGTGGCGAGAACATCTATCCCAGCGAGATTGAAGAATACCTGCAGCGTATGCCAGAAATCAAGATTGTGCAGGTGGTGGGTGTGCCATCCAAGAAATATGGCGAAAGCGTGGGAGCATTTATCATGCTGAATCCAGATTGTCACCTTACGGAACTTGACATCCGTGAGTTCTGCAACGGTAAGATTGCACGCTATAAAATACCCAAGTACATATTCTTTGTCAACGAGTTTCCGCTCACTGGCAGTGGCAAGATCCAGAAATACAAACTACGTGAGATGAGCCTCGAACTTTGTGAGAAGCAAGGGATTACAGTAATATAATTTAAGTTTTGGATGTGATTATGTTCAAAAATAGGATATAATTTGCATGCAATTTATGACGCTTTCAGCGTCATAAAATGCATGCTAAAATTATCCCGTTTTTTGAACACCCTACGGGGCTAATCTTCAGTTAAGTAATGATATAGCAGCTGGTCCATAAAACCCCGTTAGGCATCAATTGGGTCAATAGCTATACCGTTACCTTTGTTATCCTTGCTTCGCCTTGAAAGCCAAGGCATACATTTTCATTTGTTTCATCATGGACAGGAGGCCATTGCTGCGGGTGGGGGAGAGGTGCTCGCGCAAGCCTATCTGCTCGATGAAGTAGAGGTCGGCACTGAGGATGTCATCAGGAGTCTGGTTATCCAGCACACGGATGAGCAGTGTGATAATGCCTTTCACGATCAGGGCATCGCTTTCAGCCTGGAAATGTATCTTGCCCTCTGGAGTAAGGTCGGCTTGAAGCCACACACGACTTTGGCAGCCCTCAATCAGGTTGCTCTCGTTCTTATATTGTTCGGCCAATGGCTGCTGCTCGTTACCAAGGTCAATCAGCAACTGGTACTTGTCCATCCAATCATCGTAGTCGCTGAACTCAGCGATAATTTCATCTTGTATCTCGTTAATAGTCATAGTCTCTAAAAATAATCGTCAATAGTCAATCGTCAATTGTCAATGTTCATTATAAATCACTTGCAATAAAGTTTGTCCAACGGCTTTCAGCGTAGGCACCGTAATCACATCCATGTTATCCTTCACCGTATGCCAATGCTCGAAAAAGGTGTATTGATCGCTGGAAGGAATGATGTCGATGGTAGGGATTCGAGCTATCTGATTGATAAACAGATGGTCATCGGTGGCACCGCCACCACCCTTTGCCACAAAATAATTATCATACCCAATGGCAGCCGCAGCTTTCCAAACCTTGCGGTTCACGTCGCGGGCATGCTGTTCGGAGTAATACTCATACTGAAACCTCGCATTGGCACCACCCACCATATCTAACAATATGCCATAACGGGCATGATAGCCAGCCACATGCGGGGTGCGAGCCCAGTATTGCGAACCTAAGCACCATGAGTTCTCATCGCTTAGTCCAGACTCACGGTGATTGCCCACATCCTCGGCATCGAGGATAATGATGTCGATGCCAATGGTTGGTTGCTGCATCTGCAGTTGGCGAGCCACCTCCAACAAGACACCTACACCGCTGGCACCATCGTTGGCACCCAAAATGGGGGTGTAGTGTTTCGAGGCATCAGGATCGTTGTCAGCCCAAGGGCGGCTATCCCAATGGGAGAACAGCGCCACGCGCTTCTTCGCCTCGGGGTTGAAAGCACCAATGATGTTGCGAGCCTTCAGCATCTTGCCTTCGTATGAGGGAAGGTCGGCATACTGGTTATACACCTTGGCACCAAATTTTGCCAACTGCTGAGCCAAATACTCGCCACAAGCATCATGGGCGGCAGAGTTCATCACACGAGGTCCGAAATCCACCTGTGCCTTCACATAGTAAAACGCACTATCGGCATTGAACTGCGGCACATTGACTATATTTTTCGTTTCAGCTTCCTCGCCTTCCGAGCCTTTGCTTTGCCCTCCGCAAGCCACAAAGCATACTAACGCCATGATGGTTATCAATGCAAATCTCATATTCATTCAAAAATCAATTTTACTTCTTTCTTTGTTACTTTCAGTTGCACTTGCGCCCCCTCGACGATGGGCAGATTCATGGAAACATGCCCCACAGGGAAGCCGAAGCAGATGGGGTAGCTGTAGCCTTTCAGCAAATCGGCCAACGCAGGATAAAGCTCTTTACCCAATTGCTTGTGCTCCTCAAACTCTGTGAACAGGCAGATAATCAAACCACTGAGTTTGCCGAGAAATCCACTCAGCTTCAAGTTGTAGAACATGCGCTCGATGGCATGAGGCTTCTCGCCCACATCTTCCACAAACAGAATGGTTCCCTCAGGATTGATGTCGTAGGGAGTGCCTATCAACCCATGCCACACCGCCATGTTGCCTCCTCGGATGATGCCCTCGGCCTTGCCTGAACGATTCAAGGCATGACCAGGACAAACATAGCGCTGCTGGGCATTGATGCCAAACAGAATATCGTGGATAGCCTGGTTGCAGCAATCGTTGGCACCCTCTTCTATCAGGTGTTTAAGCATGGGAGCATGCAGGGAAGCAAAGCCCTCGCTCTGCATGCGGCAATGCAAGGCAGTGATGTCGCTGAAACCAATCAGCCATTTGGGATGTTCGCGGAATTTGGTGAAATCCATGTCACCCAGCAGGTTGTTGGCGCCATAACCTCCACGGCTGCAGAAAATGGCTTTGCAATCAGGATCATCCATAGCCCTTTGCAAATCGCCCAAACGTTGCTGAACAGTGCCTGCAAAGTTGCCGTACTTACCACGCACAAAGCGCCCTTTGCTCACTTTCAGTCCCCAGCTCTTCAGGCATTTGATGCCTCCATCGAGGATGTCAGGCTCGATGATGCTCGATGGCGAAACCACCGTCACCTTGTCGCCTTTTTGCAGAAAAGCAGGATATTGGAATGTTGTCTTCATACCTTATTTATATATTATGGCCACAAAGTTACAACTCTTGCTGCAATTATCACGATGATTTGCCATAAAAAATGCTCCTGATTGAAAAACCAGGAGCATTTGATTTATGGATAGAGCTTTCTATTACTCTTCTTTGCGGGGATTGAACGCTGGGCGTGGGCGACGCTCGCCATTGCCTCTACGTTCTCCACGATCTTGGCGCTCACCGCGATCCTGGCGTTCACCACGATCCTGACGCTCAGGGCGAGGGCGACGCTCTGGACGCTCCTGATAACCCTCTGGCTTAGGCAACAGCACCTTGTGTGACAGTTTGAACTTGCCAGTCTTAGGATCAATCTCCAGCAACTTCACCTCGATTTCATCGCCTTCCTTGATACCTGCTTCCTCAACGGTCTCCAAGCGCTTCCAGTCGATTTCAGAAATGTGTAGCAAGCCATCCTTGCCAGGCAAGAACTCAACGAAAGCACCATAAGGCATGATAGAGCGAACCTTACCAGTATAGACCTCGCCCACCTCAGGCACAGCCACGATGGCCTTGATCATAGCTACGGCAGCATCGATCTTCTCCTTGTTGTTGGCAGCAATCTCCACGCGACCACCTTCCTCAACCTCTTCGATAGAGATGGTAGCGCCCGTTTCTTCCTGCATACCCTGGATAATCTTTCCGCCCGGGCCAATCACAGCACCAATGAACTCCTTAGGAATCATCATGGTAACG
>CACZRQ010000032.1 GCA_902783615.1 uncultured Bacteroidales bacterium
CATAAAAACGGCTAAGCAATGAAAGCAAAGAGATTCATCACCATAGTAGGGGGATTATTGTTGATTGTATTGCCTACTACTGCTCAGCAGGCATTCAAACAACTCATGCGAGAAACCTCTCAGGAATTCTTTCAGTCTAACGAGGCCCGTCGTATCGGAGACCAGCTCCTACTCTATCAAAGGGTAACAGGTGGGTGGCCAAAGAATATCGACATGGCGAAACCTCTCTCCGACAAAGAGCGGGAAAAGATAGCAGCTGACAAGCAGAAGCGCAACGACTCTACTACTGATAATGACGCCACCACGCTACAGATGAACTTCTTAGCTAGGCTCTATCAGTCTACAAAAGACGTGCGCTATCGTGACGCCTTTCGCCAAGGTGTATCCTATCTGCTTAGCGGACAGTACGAGAATGGCGGCTGGCCTCAGTTCTGGCCTGAGATGCGCGACTATCAAATACACATTACTTATAATGATGACGCCATGGTTAATACGATGATCTTGCTGAGAGACATTGCGGCTCAGAAAGAGCCCTATCAAGGGGATTTGACAGATGATCAATTGCGTCAACAGATGACTGCAGCCTTCAACAAGGGTATAGAGTGCATTCTTAACACCCAGATTGTAACGGATGGTGAACTAACCGTATGGTGCCAGCAGCACGATCGCGAAACCTTCCTGCCAGCTCCAGCACGTGCTTTTGAATTACCTTCTTATTGCACGATGGAAAGTGCTACACTCACCCGATTGCTGATGGAATTGCCCAATCCCGATGAACGGGTAAAGAAAGCTGTTCATGCTGCTATGCGTTGGTTTGATAAGTATAAGCTTACTGGCTACAAAGTAGTGCGTACAGGCCATCCCGGTAGTGCTGATCAAGATACCAGACTCGTGAAGGATGCTGAAGCTCATCCTATTTGGGCTCGCTTCTACGACCTCGATTTGTGTGAGCCTTTCGTTTGCGATCGCGATGGTGTACCCCGCAGACATCTGGAGCAGATTGGCGCTGAGCGTCGCAATGGTTATGCCTGGTATAACGACCGTCCTATCTCGCTCTATAAGCGCTATCAGAAATGGGCTAAGAAATACGACCCAGCCAACAAGGTAGACATCAGTTTGGAAACCAAGGGCGCTAATGAAAATGGTACCATCGAGTGGTTTCGCAAGCCTGTAAAGCATGAATCTGATTTCGATGCTGTGGTAAAGCCTGGTGATAATATCCAGCAAACCATCGAAAAGGCACCTTCTGTTCCTGAAAAGCCTTATAAGATTCTGATTCGCAAGGGGACTTATCAGCAGAAGGTGATTATCGACCGTCCTAACATCGTCTTGGTGGGCGAAGATCGTGACAGTACAATACTTGTTCTTGCCGAAGCACGTAAAACAATGAAAATAAAGACGTATAACGGCAAGGAAGTAGGAAACGGTGTGGTTGTACTTCAGGAAGGTGCTGACGATTGCGTTATCAGTGGCCTGACGGTTTATAACAATTACGGCACCGCAGTAGAGCCAGGAAACACCACCCATCAGATGGCTATCTTTGGCAGAGGTACACGTACCATCGTTATCAACAGTAATGTTTGGGCTGATGGTAACGATGCGCTTTCGCTTTGGGCAAAAGATGGTGGTATGTACTACCATGCTGATCTCTACTTGCGCTGCTTGGGTGTAGACTTCCTCTGTCCGCGTGGCTGGTGCTACGCTACCCGTTGTCGCTTTGAGGGCGATGGTCATGCCATCATCTGGCACGACGGACACACTGACAAACTACAGAAACTGGTTATCAAGGACTCTTGGTTTGACGCCAAGCGCCCCACTCCACTCGGACGTTATCACCACGATTCACAGTTCTACCTGATGAACTGCCGACTCTCCAGTCAGATACTCGATCAGAACATCAGCTATGCCTATACTGATAAGGTACTCGATCCATGTCCTTGGGGACAGCGCGTCTACTATTACAATTGTCATCGCGAGGGTGGCGACAGTGGCTGGCTGAAGAACAACTTAGAGCAGTCGGAAGAAAAGCCCGACTTCCATGGTGTAACTGCCCTCTGGACATTCAACAAGAAATGGGATCCCGAAAGTCGCATCCGCGACCTTTGGAAAGTTCTGGCCTATTAAAATTAATCCCCAACCAATTGGCTGGGGATTAACTTTATAGTCACGGGGACAGATTTGGGTATAGATGCCTGAAAACCCTGAGATATGAATACACAAAGAGGGGCCTCTCCAAAAATGGGGCAGCCTCTCTTTTTTTTTGATACCTTGACGCTGCTAATATAGCATACCAAACAGCCAGAGGGGTATCTTGTCGCCATGACCAATGTCAATGTTGTCACTTACCACAAAGCTGTCCTCTATATTCTTGATTTGTGAGAAGCCCTTGCTTTTACCTCCAACCTCAAAGAGCCATTTACCGTCAACCACCAAGTCTCCTTGTGAAGGCATGTGCAGCTGATGACTGACACCTAATTGTGAGGCAAGATACGTCTCACGTTTAGTTCCAGACTCAACTTGAGGAGACAGGGCATACATCAGATTTGTATTGTTGAAAAGTATCTTCTCGGGTTTTGTCAGCATATTCATTCCCTCCGATGCTGCATAGAGACGACGAACCAAGGCGGCCTTATCCAGCAGGTCAATGAGTTTCAAAACATTGTTTCTTGAAGACTGAAGCGTGGTGCATAACGATGAAATGTTCAGTGTGTAAGGAGATGTTTCAGCCAATATTGCCAACAATTGCTTTGCTTTATATACGGAGTCGTATTCTATGTTGGCAACGGATGGTATTTCGGAAGTGACAATGGTATCAATGACCTGCTGCAAGCGGTCGGCAAAACCGTCTCCTTCCTCCTTGTAAAACGGATAATAGCCTGCAACAAGGTATTTTTCGAAATAGGAAAGGACTTTCACCTTCGATGTGATCTGGGAAGCCTCCATAAAATGATTGGCGAGTATCTGCTCCAAAGT
This sequence comes from uncultured Bacteroidales bacterium, assembly GCA_902783615.1. GTDB lineage: Bacteria > Bacteroidota > Bacteroidia > Bacteroidales > Bacteroidaceae > Bacteroides. The sequence continues at coordinate 2,974 of CACZRQ010000032.1, forward strand.
CAGGACAGGTAGTTCCGCCACCTGTTCCAGAAGCAGATATTCTCTGAAGGAAAGTCCCTCTAAGGTATATTGCCGATGACGGCGTGAGAGGTCTCCCAGCAGTGAATCTTCCAGCTTCAACATGGAGGAACCTGTCACCACAATGTGCATTCCCGGATAGGCATCATAGATGTTTTTTACCTCTTGCTGCCACCCTTTATATTTGTGAACCTCGTCTAAGAAGAGATGCGTTCCACCATGTGCATAGTGGTATTCCGCCAAATCAAGCACAGAATGATTGGCAAACCAAATATGGTCTAATGAGACATAGAGTGCCTTTTCCTTATCTTCAAAACTTCGCAGAATATGCTGTAACATCATGGTGGTTTTACCCACTCCTTTGGCACCTTTAATGACAATTAGCCTGTTGTCCCAGTTGATCTTTTCATAAAGATAACGGGTAAATCGCAAATCAGTCTCTGCCAGCAGTCTACCATAAGTCTTAAACAGTCTGTCCATTGTCTTATCCTTTTAAACCTGCGGCAAATTTACGAATTTTACTTTATAAAAACAAATTTATGGCTAGTTTTTTACTTTTGAGAGACGAAAGTTTAACTCATTTTTTACTTTCAGAAGTCAAAGCAACCTCGATAGTCAAGGGGACGTAGTCACGGGGACAGCAATAACCACGGGGGCATTTGGGTATCGATGCCTGAAAACTTAATCTTTTAAACAACCGATGGGAACCACAAATACGCCGTCAGGCCGTTGGTATGCGTAGGGACCAACGGCTGTCAGAACCATCTTGAATGACGGTTTCTTCATCGAAAAATGTGAGGATTAGGCTCGTTTCATCGTTGCCTTACTGTCGCTTACTCGTTGCCTTATTCTCATTAGGGCTAGACCCTACGACCAAACAAAGGGCTTGCACTTGCAAGCCCTTTGTTCTTTTATTACTTCTTTTCAGCAGGTTTCTTTGCTGGTGCTTTCTTGGCAGCTGGCTTCTTTTCAGCCTTGGCTGGTTTTGCACCCTCAAGCTTCTCGAGCTTTGCCTTCAAGCGTGTAATCTCCTTATCCTTCATCTCAATCTCATCACCCTGATTCTTGATGGTGGTAAGCAGACTCTCGAGCTCCTCATTATCGATATCAAGCGGATAGAGGGCATTGACTCTGGTGATGAAGTCACCGAGGATATTCATGTAGTTGGTGAAGGCATCAAACGGACCGCTATAGATACCACGATCGAGACCTACGTTAGAAGGCTTGGTGGTCATGAAGCGGAAATTATTTGAAGCCTGCAGGTAATCCCAGTCCTGATTGATACGAGGATCGTCGGCAATGCGCAAGCGATCAGCTACAGAATAGAGTTTGTTGAACGCCTCGTGCTGCATGGCGTTACCAAGCCAGCAGCTAACATCGCGCTCCTCATCAACCCATGACAATGTATCGGGCACGTCGAGCTGACTAACACTCTTGCAGGCCTTACAGATTTCTGTTGGG
>CACZRQ010000033.1 GCA_902783615.1 uncultured Bacteroidales bacterium
CTTCAACCACTCGAGCATCTCTCCTTCACGGCACCAATCTGAAATCGGGCTAAAATTACAAAAAATTTCTGAACCCACCATCTTTTCAGCAACAAATATGTCTTTTTTTTTTGTCTTTTCTCGTTTTCACCCCTTTTTAGGGTAAAAAACGGGTCTTTTTTAATAAAAATTAAGGTTCAACTCTTGTTATCATGTCGCAAACATCCGCATGGCATTATCCGTTGTCTGGGCTGCCATCTCCTCGGGTAACCGACCCAAAACCTCTGCCACCTTCATCAAGGTATAGCAGATGTAGGAGCTCTCATTTCTCTCCCCCCTATGAGGCACAGGTGTCAGATAGGGAGAATCGGTTTCCAACACAATCCGTTCGAACGGGATCTGAGGCAGCACTGCCGGAATAGTCGATTTCTTGAAAGTGACTATTCCGTTCACGCCAATCATGAACCGTTCGAACTGCAACATCAGTTCCGCCTCCTCGGGGTCACCGGTAAAGCTATGGAAGATTCCCCGCAGTTCAGTGTCCTTGTATGGAAGCAACACCTTATATATATATTGGATGGCTTTCCTACAATGCACCACGATGGGTAGGTTCAATTCCAACGCCCACCCTACCTGCCTGTCGAACACCTCGAGCTGTTGCTGCAGAAAGGTATCGTCCCAATAAAGGTCGATGCCTATTTCCCCCACAGCCACAAACTTCTCGCGATGTACTTCCAAGCACTGGCGAACTTGCTGCAACGCTATTTCAAAGTTCTCGTTTACCGAGGTGGGATGCAGTCCCATCATCGGGAAACAATAACCGCTGTTATCTTCACAAACCTGTAACAACCTATCGATGGTTGTTTCATCTATATTGGGCATATAGATTCGGTTAACTCCCTCTTCTTTAGCCCGTTTCAACACTTCCGCACGGTCGGCATCAAACTCTTCGGTAAAGAGATGCGAATGGGTGTCGATCATTCGCAGCATCACGCCTCCCTATGCATCAGTTTATTCATCTCATCCACCAGCAGCTGCTTCTTCTCTTCAGGCACCTTCACCATATCGATGTTGGTTTCAGCCAGCAGTGTGTAGTGAGCAATTCTGTCCTCACAAAGCGAGCGTACATCAATCTCATCAAACAGAGCTGTCACGCTCTTTATTTTTTCCACAGGGTCGAAGTCTTTTGCTTCAAGCCATTTCTTCAGTTCCTTTACCTGCTCTTCATTACCGCGTCGCAGGGCCTGAATCAACAGATAGGTTTTCTTATTACTCAAGATGTCGGCACCAATCTTCTTGCCGAACGTTTTCTCATCGCCATACACATCCAGCAAGTCGTCTCTGAGCTGGAAGGCAATACCCACGTTTATTCCGAAGTCATATAAGAACTGGGTATCATCGTGTGGAGCCTCGGCCAAAAGGGCACCAATCTTCAGACTGGCAGCCAGCAGGACAGAGGTTTTCAGGCGAATCATCTCCAAATATTCATGTTCATACACGTCATTGCGTGTTTCAAATTCCATATCGAGCTGCTGACCTTCGCAGATCTGCATGGCAGTCTCAGAAAAAACACGCATCACAGGGGGCACATAACTGCCACCCGAAACCGTCATCAACTTATAGGCAATCATCAACATGGTATCACCAGACAAAAGAGCGGTATTTCTGCCCCATTTCTTGTGAACGGTGGGCTTGCCTCTACGCATGTCGGAATTATCCATCAGGTCATCGTGCATCAGGGAATAGTTATGATACATCTCAATGCCTGCCGCCTGACTGAGAATCCTATCCACATCGTCATGATACAGATTGTAGGCCATCATCATCAGAACGGGGCGGACACGCTTTCCACCCAGCGACATAGCATATTCAATTGGTTCATAAAGCCCTCTCGGGTTCTTTGCATAAGTTAATTTTGAGATGTAATCATTGATTTTTTCCAGCAACTGGGAATCGGTAAACATAATGGATAATGTAATTTTAAAATGGTTTCTTAATTTGTAAAAAAAAGGCTGCTACTGAAAGCAGCCTTTTTTAATTTTCAACAGTCAATCATTACTGCAGACGGAAATTCACAGGCACTGTATAGCGCACGCGTACTGGTTTACCACGCTGCATACCTGGTTTCCATTTAGGCATTGAGTTGATCACGCGGAGAGCCTCCTTGTCCAAGTATGGATCCACGCCACGTAATACCTGAGCGTCAACGATAGAACCGTCGCGGTTAACCACGAACTGAACGGTTACACGACCCTGAACGCCATTCTCTGCTGCGATAGCCGGGTATCTGATAGCACCACTCAGGTACTTCATCAAACCTGCCATACCGCCATCAGGATATTCTGGCATCTGTTCTACAACCTGGAAGATTTCCTGCTCTTCTGGTTCTTCCTCTTCTTCCTCCTGAACGGCTACTGGAGCGGTGTACTTGATTTCCACTGCCTGACCAGTTTCCTCAGAAGACTGGATAGTTGATTCCTGGATATCGGAATCATCGTCAACGATCGTCAATGTCTCAGCGATTGACGGAGCCTCTGGAGGTGGAGCTGCCACCTGCTCGGGCTGTTCTGTGATAGGAATTTCAATTTCCTCTTCAAATACGGTCTCGACTACCTGATTGCTGGTGTCAATCTTTACATCGCGCTGCGTCCATTCGAAGCCGAGGAACAAGACTGTCATCACCAATACATAGCCAGCCAGCAGCCAAGTGGTTTTCTTGCCTTCAAGGTCTGCCTTCGGTGATTTTTTAATTTCCATAAATACTATTATTTAAAAATTAATGGTGTTTTCTGCTTTATCACGATGCAAATATAATGAAGTTTTTTTACATACAAGTCTTTTGAGTACTTTTTTTTGTTAAATCAGCGCAGATTTGCTACCTTTACACCCTGTAAACAACAAATAGTTCTATTATGAGAAAAATTACGATAGCCATTGATGGCTTTTCTTCATGTGGCAAAAGTACCATGGCGAAGGACCTGGCCAAAAGAATAGGATATGTGTATGTGGATAGTGGTGCGATGTATCGTGCCGTGACATTGTATGCCATGGAGCATGGATGCTTCAACGGTGAGCAGCTGGATGTAGAGAAACTGCGCAGCAAGATGGGTGACATACACATCTCTTTCCTGTTTAATCCCGAGACTGGCAAACCCGACACCTATTTAAATAATATAAAGGTGGAAGACCGCATCCGTACCATGGAGGTGTCTGAAAGGGTGAGCATCGTGGCTGCACTGGATTTCGTGCGTTCAGAGATGGTGGCACAACAGCAGGCATTTGGCAAAGAAAAGGGCGTAGTGATGGATGGACGTGATATTGGTACCACCGTATTTCCTGATGCTGAACTGAAGATTTTCCTAACGGCTTCGCCGGAGATACGTGCCCAACGCAGGTATGACGAGCTGAAAGCGAAAGGACAGGAAGCGAGCTTCGATGAAATTTTAGAGAATGTAAAGGAGCGCGATTACCTCGACCAACATCGTGAGGTAAGTCCGTTGGTACAGGCAGAAGATGCTATCTTACTGGACAACAGTCATCTGACTATTGAAGAGCAGAATGATTGGTTGATGAATGAATATTTAAAGAGAATTGAAGATTAACATACTCCCCCACCCTAACGGGCACCTTCTCTACTTAGAGGAGTTGTTTGGGGGCAGCTTATGTCATGAAAATTGAGATTGACAACGGATCGGGATTCTGCCACGGTGTGGTTACCGCCATTCATAAGGCAGAGGAGGAATTGGCAAAGGGTGGTGTGCTCTATTGCTTGGGGGACATTGTGCACAACAGTAGAGAAGTGGAGAGGCTCAGTGAGATGGGCTTGGTTACCATCGACCATGGACAGTTCAACCAGCTACACAATGCCAAGGTATTGTTACGTGCTCATGGTGAACCGCCCTCGACTTACGAAACAGCTCGCCAGAACAACATCGAAATCATCGATGCCACCTGCCCTGTGGTGCTTAAGCTGCAGCAACGCATCCACAATGCCTACAATGCCAAGACTGAGCCCGACGTGCAGATTGTGATTTTCGGCAAGAACGGTCATGCCGAGGTGTTAGGACTGGTGGGACAAACCCAGGGTGAAGCCATCGTGATAGAAAGCTTGGAAGAAGTGAAGAAGTTGGATATGACAAAGAGCATTCGTTTATACTCACAAACCACCAAGTCGCTTGACGAGTTCCGAAAGATTGTGGAGTACATCCGTCAGCACATCTCACCCAAGGCTACTTTCGAGTATTACGACACCATCTGCCGACAAGTTGCCAACCGCATCCCCAATATCCGACAGTTTGCAGCAGCCCACGACCTGGTATTTTTCGTGAGCGGCAAGAAAAGCTCCAACGGCAAGATTCTATTCCACGAATGTTTGTCGGTCAATCCCAATACCTATTTTATTGACAGTGTGCATGAGATAGACTGGGACTTGCTGCAAGGAGTGCAATCGGTGGGCATCTGCGGTGCCACATCCACCCCAAAATGGCTGATGGAATCCATTCAAGAGGCCATCTTACAAAAAATCGAATGATTTTAGGAAAAGGAGCATAAAAACAACGAGCTGATTCTTTGCTTTTGTGCTCGCTATATCGTATCTTTGCAAAGAAAATTAACAATTTAACATCATAGAGATATGGCAGAAATCAAATGTATCGGTATCTTGACGTCAGGAGGCGACGCCCCTGGTATGAATGCAGCCATCCGTGCGGTTACCCGTTGTGCCATTTATCACGGACTGAGAGTCAAAGGTATCTATAGAGGTTACAAGGGCTTGGTAACAGGCGAAATCGTAGAGTTCAAGAGTCAGAACGTAAGTAATATCATCCAGCTGGGTGGTACCATCCTGAAGACTGCCCGCTGTCAGGAGTTCCGAACTCCAGAAGGGCGTCAGATTGCCTATGAGAACATGAAGAAAGAAGGCATTGATGCCTTGATAGTAATCGGTGGTGACGGCTCACTTACTGGTGCGTTGCAGTTTGCCAAGGAGTTTGACGTGCCTTGCATTGGTCTGCCAGGTACCATCGACAATGACTTATACGGCACCGACTCAACCATCGGTTATGACACTGCCCTGAACACCATTTTGGAATGTGTTGATAAGATTCGCGACACTGCTACCAGCCACGAGCGTCTGTTCTTCGTGGAAGTGATGGGACGAGATGCTGGTTTCCTGGCTTTAAACAGTGCCATTGCTGCAGGTTGCGAAGCTGCCATCATTCCCGAGTTTGCTACTGAGGTTGACCAGTTGGAAGAATTCATCAAGAATGGTTTCCGCAAATCTAAGAATAGTAGTATCGTTATTGTGGCCGAGAGCGAGCTCACTGGTGGTGCTATGCATTATGCAGAACGCGTAAAGAACGAGTATCCACAATACGATGTACGTGTTACTATCTTAGGTCACTTGCAACGTGGCGGTAGTCCTACGGCACACGACCGTATCCTCGCCAGTCGTTTGGGTGCTGCTGCTATCGATGCCTTGATGGAAGGTCAGCGCAATGTGATGTGTGGTTTGAAGAACGACCAGGTGGTATATGTACCTTTCAGTCGTGCCATCAAGTTCGACAAGACCATCGACCGTCAGTTGGTAGATGTATTGAAGACCCTCTCTATCTGACATGGCCGAGAGCCCGATACTGCACCTGCAGCACCAGCAGCTCCTGCTCCGTATGGAGTATGAATATGAGAAGCAGGAGTTTCAGCGACAAACTGAGACAATGGGTGTGGCCCGCAAGGTGAAACGTGGTATGTGTTGGTTCCCCTGCACCGCAGGACGCAGTTTTTACAATTCGCTGAACCAGTTGGTTATTGAGATCACCCGCAGCGAAGATACTGACATAGAACATGGATTTGAATATGGGAAGCCCGTCTGCTTTTTCAAACAAAGCGCGACGGGCGACCTTTCTTATTATACCTTCCTCGGTACGGTAAGCTATGCCGACGAGGCTCGCATGGTGGTGGTAATGCCAGGTGGCAACGCTGTGATGGACCTTCAAAATGCTGAGAACTTAGGCGTTCAGCTATATTTCGATGAGACGAGTTACCAGACGATGTTTGAGGCTTTAGCAGATGTTTTAAAAGCCAAAGGCACCCGACTGGCTGAGCTGAAGGACATCATTTTAGGCTCCGCAAAGGCAGATTTTCGTCAGTTGTACCCCATGGGCTTCCCTTGGTTGAACCCGACCCAAGAGACAGCTGTGAACAAGGTACTTTGTGCCAAAGATGTGGCGGTGGTGCATGGTCCCCCTGGCACAGGCAAGACTACCACGTTGGTGGAGGCCATTTACGAAACCTTGCATAGGGAGCCCCAAGTATTGGTATGTGCTCAGAGTAATATGGCAGTCGATTGGATCTCCGAAAAATTAGTGGATAGAGGTGTGAATGTGCTTCGTATTGGCAACCCTACCCGTGTGAACGACAAGATGTTGTCGTTTACCTATGAGCGCCGCTTCGAAGGGCACCCATCCTATCCTGAACTGTGGAGTATCCGCAAAGAGTTGCGTCAACTGCAAGGCAAACGCCGCAAGGGTAGTCGTGACGAACGTGACGGCATCCGTAGCCGTATCAGTCGACTGAAAGACAGGGCTGTGGCTTTAGAGGTGCAAATCAATGCCGACTTATTCGACTCCGCCCATGTGATAGCTTCAACTTTGGTAAGCAGCAACCATCGTCTGTTGGGTGGCATGCACTTTGGCACCTTGTTTATCGACGAAGCAGCTCAAGCTTTAGAAGCTGCCTGCTGGATAGCCATTCGCAAGGCAGACCGGGTGGTTTTGGCAGGCGACCATTGCCAATTGCCCCCTACCATCAAGTGTTATGAAGCAGCAAAAGGAGGCTTGGAACATACCATGATGGAGACGATCGTGGGCAACAAACCAGAAACAGTTTCTTTATTAAAAGTGCAATACCGCATGAACGAGGCCATCATGCGCTTCTCCTCAGAATGGTTTTATCATGGAGAATTAGAAGCTGCACCCGAGGTAAAGAATCGCAGCATACTGGATTTCGATTCTCCTATCTCATGGATAGATACTTCAGAGATGGATTTCAAGGAGCAGTTTGTAGGCGAGACTTTCGGACGTATCAACAAGAATGAAGCCAATCTGCTCTTGCAACAATTGGAGGCCTATATAAATAAAATAGGTGGAGAGCGTATCTTGGACGAACGCATCGATTTCGGCATTATCTCACCCTACAAGGCACAGGTGCAGTACCTCAGAGGGAAGATCAAGGGTAGTGAATCCCTTCGTCCTTATCGGCAATTGTTCACCGTGAATACGGTGGATGGCTTTCAAGGGCAGGAGCGTGACGTCATCTTCATCAGTTTGGTACGTGCCAATGACGACGGTCAGATCGGTTTTCTGCGTGACCTACGACGTATGAACGTAGCTATTACTCGTGCCCGTATGAAACTTGTTATTTTAGGTGATGCTACCACGCTTGGCAAGCATCCATTCTATAAAAAACTCATAGATAGCATAGAAAAGGGCTGACATGAGCCAACCCCTTTATCATCAATTCTACTTGTTATTCTGATCGGTCAAGATAAATTGATAGAGGGCATACATACGTGCTCCAATTTCATCCCTTACACGGTGATACTCACTATCAATGAATTCTGGAGTACCTTTTGCATCGGACGGATCATCAAAGCCGATGTGCATCATGCTCATGACCTCTCCATTGAATACCGGACAAGTTTCATGAGCATTGTCACATACTGTTATGACATAATCCCACTTCTCATCGAGGTATTCACGAACGTCATGAGGTTTATGGTCACTGATATCAATACCCAACTCGGCCATTACACGTACGGCATTCGGATTAATTGCCTTTGAAGGTTTCACGCCACCCGAATATATTTGAATATTCTTATCATAAGAAGCAAAAAAACCATGAGCCATCTGGCTGCGACAGGTATTACCCGTACAGAGAACCAGAATCTTCACAGGTTTCTTCAATGCATTTTTCACTTGTGCCTGTACTCCAAGCACATTAAACAAAGCCAACAAGAGGCTTAACATAAATACTTTTTTCATTGTCTAAAAATAGAGTTTTGTGAATAATCATTTAACTATCTCTACAAAGCGATGCGTTGGGTTTGGACGACCTGGCTGCAGGAATTTCCAA
>CACZRQ010000034.1 GCA_902783615.1 uncultured Bacteroidales bacterium
GATATTATTATATTCATACTATCCGTAGGTACTCGCTACGCTCGAACCCACGGCTATTATTCGGTAACGCTTTCAGCGTTAAAAATTACATGCAAAATTTATCCCGTTTTTGAACATCCTACCCGTTAGGGGCTTAACCATGCGGACAATGTCTGCGGGCTGTCGCTCCGATGGGGCTAATCATTACCGAAACTACAGTTATCTAGGAAAAAATCATAAAAATTCATTTTGTGTTGGCGAAATGATAAAGAATTGCTACTTTTACAGGCAAATGAGAGAAACTAAAAACTTATAACCATGAGAAGAATGATTTTGGGAGCAGCTGCAGGCCTGATGCTGGCATTGGGCAGCTGTGGAACACCAGCAGCAGACGAAACGCTGTATGGCGAGTTTCAGAATCCGCCCGCAGAGGCAAGACCCCGCGTGTGGTGGCATTGGATGGATGGCAATGTAACCAAGGACGGTATCTACAAGGACTTGACTTGGATGAAACGTTCGGGCATTGCAGGTTTCATGAACTTCGATGCGGGTTTCAGCACACCACTGTTAATCGACAAGAAAGTGTCGTATATGACGGATGAGTGGAAGGATGCCTTTGCCTACGCTGTGCATCTGGCCGACTCGTTGGACTTGGAGATGAGTGTGGCAGCATCGCCTGGATGGAGCTTCACGGGTGGTCCTTGGGTAGAACCGAAGGATGGCATGAAGAAGCTGGTTTGGAGAGAGATGCGCGTGATGGGTGGAACCACCTACGATGGTTTGCTGCCTATGCCTTACCGCACGATTGGTGCTTTCCAGAACATTCCTCGCTCGGGGGCGACCAACTTCACAGGTATGGGCAACCCAGGTGAAGGCTATTATGCCGACATCGCCGTATTGGCTTTCAAGGTGCCTGAGGCCGACAAGAACCTGGCTGCCTTGAATCCCGTCATCACCTCCAGCGGAGGTAGCTTCTCCTTGCTGAAGCTTACGGATGGCGACCTCACCGATTCAGATCTCCTGCCGCCTGGTGCTGGTGGTGCCGAAGGCAAGGCTTGGATTCAGTATGAGTTCTATCAACCTCAGACCGTGAAGGCGCTGACCATCGTGGATGGACGCGTTCGCGGTCAGTGGGGTGCTCCTAAGCAGGAAATCAACAAGGTGCTGCAAGTGAGCGATGATGGTAGAAATTTCCGCGAGGTTTGCAAGATTCCGAACAGCTCTGCACCACAGGGCACAGTAGATATTCCCGAAACAACTGCCAAGTATTTCCGTTTGGTAGTTGATAACGTGGTGACTTCCAACCCATACGCCGCATTGATGGGCTTAAGCACAGAGCCACAGGCTCAGCCCACTCCGATTGCTGAGTTCGTGTTGCATAGCGTGAACCGCATCAACCATGCTGAGGAGAAAGCGGGCTTTGCCGCTCCTGCCGATTTGGCGCTGTATGACACGCCTGAAGAAGCTGCCGCTATTGCATTAGACGAAGTGATCGACATCACAAACAAGGTGCACGAAGGTCGTTTGGTTTGGGATGTACCAGAAGGAACTTGGCGAGTGGTTCGTTATGGCTACTCTCAGACAGGACATCAGAACAGTCCGGCTCCCCCAGAGGCTACAGGCTTCGAGGTTGACAAGATGGACCCCATCGCTTTCAAGGCGTATATGGACCACTATCTGGGCATGTATGTGGATGCTTCGAAAGACCAACTGGGCAAGGTGGTGAAGTACATCATGACAGACAGTTACGAATCGGAGCAGGAGAACTGGACACCAGCGATGGAGGAGGAGTTCGAGAAGCGAAACGGCTACAGTCTGCGTCCGTGGATGCCTGTGCTGATGGGCTATATCGTGAACAGCTCGGAGGAGAGTGAGAAATTCCTGCGCGATTGGCGTAGAACTTTAGGCAGCTTGGTGACAGACTATTGCTACAACCTGCTGACTGACATTCTGAAGGAGCGCGGTATGGGTCGCTATACCGAATCGCATGAGAACGGACGAGTTTATCTGGTGGATGGTATGGAAGTGAAGGCGAAGGCTGACGTGCCGATGGCTGCCGCCTGGTTGCCCAACAACACGGGTGCCTCTACCCCAGCGATGAGTCGCGCCGATATCCGCGAGGCTGCTTCTGTGGCACATATCTATGGACAAAACCTGGTGGCTGGCGAATCGTTGACCGCTCCTGGTGGCGAAGGACAATCATACGCTTTCCATCCTGGAAATCTGAAGACTACCGCCGATATGGAGATGGCCAGCGGTTTGAACCGTTTTGTGATCCACACCTCAGTGCATCAGCCTCTGGATGAAATCAAACCAGGCTTAGGCTTAGGACCTATCGGACAGTGGTTCAACCGCTTGGACAACTGGTCGGGCTCTGCTTGGGCTTGGATGGACTATCTGGCTCGCAGCTGCTACCTATTGCAGAAGGGTAAGTTTGTGGCCGACATCCTGTACTATTATGGTGAGGACAACAACATCACGGGTCTGTATGGCGCAGAACAGCCTGCATTCCCTGCTGGTTACAACTACGACTACATCAACAGCGATGCCTTGCTGAATCTGGTATCTTACCAATATAGTCGCATAGAGACGGAAAGTGGCATGAGCTATCGCATGCTGGTGCTCGACCCGAATGTGAAGCGTTTGCCTTTGGATGTGCTGAAGAAGATTGCCGAATTGGCGAAAGCAGGAGCTGTGATCTGTGGAGCAAAGCCTGAGTTGCCTGGCCGACTGACGGACGATGTGGAGGAGTTCAACGCGCTGGTGAACGAAATCTGGGGCGGTGAGCTGAAGAATGTATATCTCACTTCTGATATGAAGAGTGTGTTGGATAAGATTGGCGTGAAGCCAGATGTGAACATCGGCAACGACCTGCGGTTTGTGCATCGACATACGGGTCGTGCTGACATTTATTGGATCAACAATCCTGAAGGTCCAGCCAAGAGCGTGGAGCTCTCATTCCGCGTAAAGGACAAGAAGCCAGAGATTTGGCATCCAGAAACGGGCAAACGCGAGGAAGTGACTTATCGCACAGAAGGTGGTAGGACTGTGGTGAAGGTTGAGTTGGTGGAGAACGATGCCCTGTTCGTGGTGTTCAACGGTCCTGCTGAGCAAGAGGCTGTGACATTGCCCGAATTGAAGGAAGTGAATGTGAACACCATCAACATTCCTTGGCAGGTAGCATTCCAGGAGAATCGTGGTGCGCCAGCATCGGCTCAGTTCGACCAGCTCATCAATCTGGCCGACAGCGATGTGGACGGCATCAAGTACTTCAGCGGTGTGGCTACCTACACCAGCAGCTTCGAAGTGACAGAAGACCAGCTGAATGCTGAGAAGTTGATGCTCGACTTGGGTCAGGTGGGCGTGATGGCGGAAGTGACCATCAACGGCAACAACCTGGGTGTGTATTGGAAAACGCCTTACCGCATCGATGTCAAGGATGCCTTGCACGCTGGACAGAATGACATTGAGGTGAAGGTGACGAACCTGTGGATCAATCGTCTGATTGGTGACTCTCGTCCAGATGTAACAGAACCTGTTACTTGGTCACAATATAAAATGTATAAACCCACATCCCAGATGTCGCCTTCTGGCCTCATGGGACCCGTTAGTTTAATTGTCTGCAAATGATGAGAATCAAGAGTTTCATATTGTTGGTAGCAGCATGTCTGCTGCCAACTTTGCTGAATGCCCAACGACAGGAAGTGCTGCTGGAGGATGGATGGAAATTCATCAATGAGGAAGTGACGGATGCTTGGCGCATTGACTACAACGACAATGGTTGGCAAAGGGTGACGGTGCCTCACGACTGGGCCATCTATGGACCTTTCGATGGCAACAACGACCGCCAGATGGTGGCTGTGGAACAGGATGGTGAGACGGAAGCCTCGCAGAAATCGGGTCGTACTGGTGGCTTGCCTTTCGTGGGCATCGGCTGGTATCGCAACACCTTCGATGTGCCTGCAGGCAAGCAGACTGCTTTAGTGTTCGATGGTGCCATGAGTGAGGCTCGCGTGTATGTGAATGGCGAGGAAGCCATCTTCTGGCCATACGGCTACAACTCATTCTATTGTGATGTAACGCCTTACATCCATGCTGACGGCAAGAACAATGTGGTGGCTGTCAGGTTGGAGAACAGGCCATCGTCATCCCGTTGGTATCCAGGTGCTGGTCTGTATCGCAACGTTCATGTGGTGACAACCGACAAGATTCATGTGCCTGTTTGGGGCACACATATCACCACGCCTCATGTTGAAAAAGACTATGCTTCAGTGAGTTTGCACATCTCGTTGGCCAATACGGAACACCAACAGATGATTCGATTGGTGACAGACATCATCGCCCCCAACGGACAGACTGTAGCCACGAAGGACGAGACCAAGATGGCTGTGCACGACATTGCCTTTGGGCAGAACTTCATTGTGGAGCATCCGCAACTGTGGTCGCCCGAGACACCTTATTTATATATGGCACGCACGAAGGTCTTTGCTGAAGGCAAGCAGATGGATGAGTACACCACCCGCTTCGGCATCCGCAGCATCGAGTATGTGCCAGAAAAGGGGTTCTTCCTGAATGGACAACTGCGTAAGTTCCAAGGCGTTTGTAACCATCACGACTTAGGTCCCTTGGGTGCTGCCATCAACAAGGCGGCATTGAGGCGACAGCTCACCTTGCTGAAAGATATGGGTTGCGACGCCATCCGTACCTCGCACAACATGCCTGCGCCTGAGCTGGTGGAGCTGTGCGACGAGATGGGGTTCATGATGATGGTGGAGCCGTTCGACGAATGGGATATGGCGAAATGTGAGAATGGCTATCATCGTTTCTTTGCCGAATGGGCTGAGCGCGACATGATCAATATGGTGCAGCACTATCGCAACAACCCCAGTGTGGTGATGTGGAGCATTGGCAATGAAGTGCCCAACCAGCGCGACCCAGAATCTTACAAGACGGTGCAGTTCCTGCAGGACATCTGCCACAGGCTCGACCCTACCCGTCCTGTGACGGTGGGCATCGATCAGGCAGAGAACTCGCTGCATAACGGCTTTGCCGCCACCATCGACATTCCAGGCTTCAACTACCGTCTGCCGTTCTACCAAGAGGCCTACGACATCTTGCCGCAAGGCTTGGTATTGGGCTCAGAGACAGCATCAACCGTAAGTTCTCGTGGGGTTTACAAGTTCCCTGTGGAGTTGAAGAAGGGGGCTGTTTATGACGACATGCAGTCATCAGGATACGACAACGAGGCTTGCTGGTGGTCGAACATCCCAGACCTCGACTTCGCGATGGCTGATGATTATGACTGGGAAATCGGACAGTTTGTTTGGACAGGCTTCGATTATTTGGGTGAGCCAACTCCCTATTATGACAACTGGCCAGCACATAGTTCTTATTTCGGCATCATCGACTTGGCTTCCATCCCAAAAGACCGCTATTACCTTTATCGCAGTGTTTGGAACAAGCAGGAAAACACACTGCACATTTTGCCGCATTGGACTTGGAAGAGCCGTCGTGGGCAAGTGACGCCCGTGTATGTCTATACCAGCTATCCTGAGGCTGAGCTGTTTGTGAATGGCAAGAGTCAGGGACGTCAACGCAAGTGGACTGCTGCTGAAGCAAAAGCCCAGGAAGCTACTTTGGGAGAGAAAGCCGTGATGCATCGCTATCGTCTGATGTGGGAGGATGTGAAGTATGAGCCAGGAGAAATCAAGGTGGTGGCTTATGATGCTCAAGGCAACAAGGCTGAGGAAAAAACGATCCGCACAGCAGGCAAGCCTCATCATATTCAATTGGAAGTGGATAGAAGCATGATTGAAGCCGATGGCAAGGATTTGGCTTATATCACAGTGAGTGTGGTAGATAAGGACGGCAATCTCTGTCCGGATGATGGCAGGGAGGTGAGCTTCAAGGTAAGTGGTGCAGGCTCTTTCCGAGCTGCAGCCAATGGTGACGGCTCTTGCCTCGACCTATTCCATTTGCCCAAGATGCATGCCTTTGCCGGACAGCTCACAGCCATCGTGCAAAGCAGCAAGCAAGCAGGAACCATCACACTGCAGGCTTCAGCCAAAGGACTGAAACCTGCAAGCATTAGGGTTGAGGTTAAATAACCAATTCTACAGGACAATGATCGGAGCCAAAGATTTCGTTGTGGATCTTGGCTCCCTTCAATTTGTCATCCAGACGCTTGGAGGTCAGGAAGTAGTCGATGCGCCAGCCTGCGTTCTTCTCACGTGCATGGAATCGATATGACCACCAGGAATATTGGTTCGCCATATCGGGATAGAAATATCGGAAAGTATCGGTAAAGCCACTGCCCAGCAGGATGGTCATCTTCTCACGCTCCTCATCGGTAAATCCCGCATTGCGACGGTTCGTCTTCGGGTTGCGAAGGTCAATCTCCTGATGCGCCACATTCATGTCGCCACACACAATCACAGGCTTCTTGGCATCCAACGCCAAGAGGTAGTTGCGGAAATCATCTTCCCACTTCATGCGATAATCCAGACGCCTTAACTCCTCTTGCGAGTTGGGCGTATAGACATTCACCAAATAGAAATCGGGCATCTCCAAGGTGATGACACGTCCTTCGTGGTCGTGCTCATCGATACCCAACCCATAGGTTACAGTCAAGGGCTCATGCTTCGAATAGATAGCAGTACCAGAGTATCCCTTCTTCTCGGCATAGTTCCAATAGGAGCGATAGCCCTCGAAATTCAAGTCGAGTTGTCCAGCCTGCATCTTCGTTTCTTGCAGACAGAAGAAATCAGCATCCAATGCCTTGAATGATTCGGCAAACCCTTTGTCAGCACAGGCTCTCAGCCCATTCACGTTCCAAGATATCAGTTTCATAATATATGATGTTATTAGTTTAATCGTCAGAAATTCAGTCCATAATTATGCTTCACCTCACTCATCACAAACATGCTCTCCACAGAGCCAAGGCTATCAATCGCCCCCAGCTTATTGATCAGGAAATCATTGTATGCCTTCATGTCGGTGGCATGAATCTTCAACAGATAGTCAGTAGAACCAGAAACATTATAGCACTCCGTCACCTCAGGCAACTCCTGTACCATCTGCATAAAATCTTTGGCAATATCACGATTCATGCGTTTCAGCTTGACATTGCAGAACACGATGAAGCCTTGATTCAACTTCTCCGCATCCAACACGGCTATGTATTTCTTGATGTATCCATTGCTTTCCAATCGCTTGAGTCGCTCATACACAGGCGTTGACGACAAACTGACCTTAGCTGCCAGTTCCTTAATGGTGAGTCGCCCATTACTCTGCAACACACGCAATATCTGCAAATCGGTTTTATCCAAAGTATCCATAAAGATAGTTTTTTCTGCCAACAGCCTCTCAACGCAGCACAATCAGCATAAACGTTCTACATTTCGATGCAAATATAGCAACATTTTCTGAACTTTCAAAAATATTTGTTTGATATATCCAATTCTCCCTAACTTTGCAGCAGAAAAATAACTTAAAAACATTTTTATTATGGCAACAACAAAGAATTATCGATTTGAAACCCTCCAGCTGCATGTCGGCCAGGAGCAGGCAGACCCCACTACCGATTCACGCGCGGTACCTATTTATCAGACTACCTCATACGTGTTCCGTAACGCACAACATGCAGCCGACCGTTTTGGACTGCGTGATGCTGGCAACATCTATGGCCGTCTGACCAACACCACACAAAGTGTATTTGAAGAGAGAATTGCAGCTTTGGAAGGAGGCACAGCTGCTTTGGCAGTAGCCAGTGGAGCAGCAGCCATCACCTATGCTCTTCAGAATGTGGCTCGAAATGGCGACCACATCATTGCAGCCAACAACCTGTATGGCGGCACGTTCAATCTGATTGAGCACACGCTCACCACGCAAGGCGTAACCACCACAATTGTTGATCCAAGCGACTTTGAAGCCGTTGATGCAGCCTTCCAACCCAACACCAAGGCCATCATCGTAGAAACATTCGGCAATCCTAACGCCAGTGTGACTGACATTGAGCAGATTGCAACCATCGCACACAAGCACAACACCATATTAATAGTAGATAACACATTTGCAACACCTTACATATTCCGTCCATTGGAGCATGGGGCAGATGTAGTAATCGAATCAGCCACCAAGTTCATTGGAGGTCACGGAAGCACTTTGGGTGGTGTAATCATCGAGGCAGGTAAGTTCGATTGGAATGCCAATGCCGACAAATATCCTACCCTTGCACAGCCAGACCCCAGCTATCATGGAGCAGTCTTTGCAGCAGTAGCCGGACCTGCAGCTTTCGTAACCCGCATCCGTGCCGTCATCCTTCGAGATACAGGAGCCTGTATCGCCCCCATCAGTGCCTGGATTCTGTTGCAGAGCTTGGAAACTTTGTCCTTGAGGGTAGAGCGTCATGTATCTAATGCACTGAAGGTTGTGGAGTTCCTGAGCAAGCATCCAAAGGTGGCGAAGGTGAACCATCCTTCCCTTCCCGATCATCCAGATCATGCATTGTATAACAAGCTATTCCCCAATGGTGCAGGTTCCATCTTCACATTTGAAGTGAAGGGCGGACAAGAGGAAGCATGGAAATTCATCGACAACCTGCAGATATTCTCCCTGCTGGCCAATGTGGCGGATGTCAAGAGTTTGGTAATTCATCCAGCCACCACCACACACTCACAATTAAGTCCCGAGGAACTGGAAGAGCAGCACATTTACCCAAGTACAATCAGACTAAGCATAGGCACAGAACACATCGACGACATCATAGAGGATTTGAGTCAAGCATTGGAGGCAATTTAATCAAATGAGAGACAATTCCCCGTCGAAATGGCGGGGAATTTGTTTTATTTCTTCATGGCGTCGTAAATGGCTTGCATCATCTTGGGTCGGATGTTCATGTTGCCCAATTTCGGATTCCAGGAATCGGGATGAACACGATTGCTGAGGAAAACATACACAAACCTGTTGGTAGGATCCACCCAAACACAAGTACCCGTGAAGCCAGTATGACCATAAACCGTTGCAGGAGCATCATCAGCGCAAGGACTCTTCGACTTGTTCACCATATCAGGCTTATCGAAGCCCAAGCCTCTACGGCTGATGCGCGACTTACTGGTAGTGAACAGTTTGCAGGTGCTCTCACTAAGATAACGCTTACCATCGATCTCGCCTCCATTCATCAGCATCTGATAAACTTTCGCCACCTCGGTTGCGTTCGAGAACAAACCTGCGTTTCCTGACACACCACCTTGGAAGGCAGCAGCTTCATCGTGCACATACCCTTGCAACAATTGCTTACGCAAGAACTTATCCTGCGAAGTGGGCACAATCTCATCTTTCGGCAATCGCTGCAAAGGATGATAACCCGTGCGTTTCAATCCCATAGGTTGATAGAATTCTCGATCCACATAAGCATCGAGAGTCATGCCTGTCAACTGCTCCACCATTTGTTGCAACAGGATGAAATTGACATCACTATAGCGATAGGTACGGGAACGCAGCGTGGCATCCACAATCTTGGTTTGATACACCTCCTTGAATGAAGGAGAAAGCCACACGCCATCAGCAACCTGCAAGGAGTATTCTGCCGATTGATGATCAGACACCAAGGAATCGAAATACTGATAGTTGGGGTTCACCCAATCGCGAGCCGCAATTTGAACAGTATGCAGACGGTCGCGCCTATTACTCAGGATATTACCTTCATAACTTTCTTTATCAATCGCTTCTCGATAGAACGAAATGGAAGCAGGCAAGCCCGACTCATGATACAGCAAGCTGCGCACAGTGATGGTCTGCTTATCCGTTCCCTTCAAATATGGCAGATAAGTAGCCACCCGCTCAGTCAGGTTAATCTTTCCTTGGTCGTACAACTTCATGATTGCCAACAAGGTAGCTGTAGTCTTGGTCATAGATGCCAAATCATAGACATCTGTCTGCTTAACAGGCAAAACAGGCTGACCTTGAATGCCTGTATTTTGATAAGTATGATTACCAAACGCCTTATTGTAGATGGTATGTCCGTCTTTCATCACCACCACCTGGCATCCAGGAAAAGCCTCTTCACGAATGCCCCATAGAGCCAACGTATCGATAGCTAGCAACTTCTGGGAGTCTATGCCAAAGTCATCTGGAGAATAGACAGGCTCCGATTGAGGCAGAAGGTCGGCACCATCGCCAGCTTTCATCAATTTTCCAATTGAAGTAGAAAGCCTACCCGTGATAGGAGCCAAACCAGCCATCGCCTTCGCCACATAAGTCTGAACAGCTTCACCCTTGTCGTGAGCAATCACCACAGCATCGGATAGCTGCACAGCTTGTGGTAATCGGGTCAAATCTTTCTGGGCAATGAAGAAAGCCGAAACCACAGCATTCGTGGGTTTATATTCATTGAAGAATTGTTGGTAGGCATTCAGCTCACGATTTGTAACTGTCACGATAACACGCTTATAATCATTTAGCTGACGAATCAGTTGCTGACGGGTAGCAGCATTGGTCTCACCTGGCAAGCCTATCACTTTCACCTTCACATGCTTCGACAGTTCATCCACAAACGGTTTGATGGCAGCAGCATTGTTGCCCACATTGAGTACAGCAATCATGCCCTCACTGCTATCTATAGGCAATGATGGCCTCGCATTTCCAGTCATCACCACAGCTGCCTGCGCCAATCGGTTTACCAAATCATTGGCTTCTGGTGTATTGACACGCCTGTCCAAACCCGAGATTTGGATGAAAGGCTTCTCTGTCAAGCCCAACACATATTTATACATCAGCACTTTACGGCAGTGCAGGTTGATATCGCCCTCTTTCAGTGTTCCTTTCGCCACAGCATTGAGTATGGCATCCATCTCAGGAGCAATCTTCGATGGCACCAACAGCAAATCGTTGCCAGCCTGCAGGGCTTGCAAAGAAGCTGAACCTCCATTGATGGCGCCCTTCATCTCTAAGGCATCCGTAAACTTCAATCCACCGAAGCCCAGCTCCTTTTCCAACAAATCAGTGACAATGTTGTGAGAAAGAGATGATGCCAATCCCTTTCGTTCCGTTAAGGCTGGGATGTCGAGATGTCCCACCATCACACCATCGATACCAGCGGAAAAAGCCTCACGGAAAGGCACCAATTCTATGCTATCCAAGCGCTCACGGGTGAAATTCAACACAGGCAAAGCCTGGTGAGAATCCACATCGGTATCACCGTGACCTGGGAAATGCTTGGCCACAGCCACCACCCCACCATCTTGCAATCCCTTGCTATAGGCAATCACCTGACGTGCCACACGATGAGGGTCTTCGCCAAACGATCGCACATTGATGACTGGGTTGTTGGGGTTGATATCCACATCGGCCACAGGGGCAAAGTTCACGGTAATCCCCATCAATCGGCTTTCCCTTGCCACCTCTCGGCCATATTCGTAAAGCAAACTGTCATTGGTGATGTTTCCCAAGATTCTGTTTTTTGGAAAAACTGGCGATGGTTTCAACCTCATGGCCAAGCCCCACTCTCCATCGAGGGTGATCATCAGAGGGATAGCGGCCAATCCCTGAGCCTCGTTGGTGAGAATAGCCTGACTCTGCAGTTCGCCACCCGAGAAGAGCAGACCGCCAATCTTGTAGTCCTGAACCACCCTCTTAATCAGTTGTGAGTTGGCAGGCGTTCTTTCTGGAGCCACCTTATACACAAACAGTTGTCCGATTCGCCCACGCAAATCGAGTGTCTGCATCACAGAGTCGGCCCAAGCCTGAGCCTTGCTGTCGGCCTGCATCAAGCTGCCAAAATAGCTCTCCTTGAGAAGAGATGCATGAGGCGACGGACGGTTCAACCCATCTGTTTCAATCTTCGCGCTGCAAAGCAGCACCGCCAACACCAAAAACAGCAGTCGTTTCACTTCTTCTTATTCAATGTTATAACCGTTTCACTCAGATAAACGCCATTGTTGCCAATGTGCATAATCGGCACCTCCTTGCCATCGGCATCTTTCACACGCTCAGGCTTTTCGAGGAATGTATGCGTATGACCACCCAACACCAGGTCGATACCATGTGTCTGAGGCACAACCACATTGTCGTACACTTCATTGACACCAGGATTCGGAACGATGCCAAGGTGCGACAGGCAGATCACCACATCACATTTCTCCTGCTCACGCAAAATCATCACCATACGGTTGGCAACAGCAGCTGGCTTATGATACACAATTCCTTCGCACTTGCTCTGTTGCACCAATCCCTCCAATTCAGGACAGAGCGCAAACAAGCCAATCTTCACCCCATTCCGTTTTATCACCACGTATGGCTTCACCAATCCTTCCAGCACCGTACCCTCGAAATCGTAGTTCGAGCAGATAACAGGGAAATTGGCCATCTTGAACAGGCGAGCCATGTTGTCAAGACCAAAATCAAACTCATGATTTCCAATGGTCATCGCATCATATTTCATCAAGTTCATCGCCTTGATCTCCACCTCGCCCTGATACATATTATAATAAGGTGTACCTTGCGAGATGTCGCCACAATCGAACAGCAACATATCAGGATGCTGCTTTCTAAACTGATCAACAAATCCTGCCTTGCGAGCCACGCCACCCATATTGGCGTTTCTCACCGACTGTTTACTTTCAATTGGGTCGATACGACTGTGTGTATCACTGGAATGCAACACATACAAGGTCTTCGATTGACCATAAGCAATTGACAATTGACAATTGACAATCGTCAATGCCATGAACAATATATATGATAAATAACGAGTTTTCATAATCCTTATTCCTATTCTTTAATTATTAAATTGTTAATTGTCAATCGTCAATTGTCAATTGTCAATCATCTTCACTCTTCCATCCAACTTCGAAGTAATCTTCTTCCCCTGTCTGGTTTGCTCTTTCACGTATTCAACGAACAGACTACGCAACGTCAGGCCTTCAGGACAATCTTTCTTCACCGCTTTCGGCAAAGCATGCAAGCCATCGTTACCCTCTGACAGATAATCGATTGTTCCTATGGTGTACAGACGATTATCGTCAATCGGTTCACCTTGAATGGTAGCTTCCACCACCTCTTTCTGATTATTGAACACCAATGTTGCCCCACTGATGCCCTCACCTCCCCGAGTGGCGATGTTTGCCATCAGCTCCTTCATGTCGCTTCCCTTGAGAGTCAGCACACACAAAGAGTTCTCGAAGGGCAACACCTCGAAAGCATTACTCATGGTGAAGTTGCCAACACCCACATCGGCACGCAAACCACCTATATTTATCAGTCCCATATCGGCAGGCTTATCCAACACGCGAGCTGCACTCTGACGAAGCACCTCAGCCACCAGATTTCCCAACAAACATTCTGGACGTTTTCGATTCATCGCCATCTCACTCTGACCCAGCACCGAGTTCATCAAACTGTCAATACTGGCACGATAAGGTGCAATCAGCTTTACCGCCTCCTGACTCTGCGTTGCATCCAGTGAAGCATCTATCGCTACCCTGCTACTCTGAATATCAGTCACTACATAATGGCTGCGGCATCCTGTCAAAAGCAATGATGCACAGAGCGTAAACGCCCACAAACAGCCTTTATACCCTTTTCTCATAGATACATTTTTAAGTAATATTCCACAAAGATAACAAAAAAGTAGAAAACACTTGCATATTTCATAAAAAATTCGCAACTTTGCACCCGCTTTCGCGCAATCGCTGTCAGGATAAATCCCACGATGAGGCCTGGTATGTTGCGTAGTACGATAACAATTTATACAAAAAACA